>JAISOQ010000303.1 GCA_031275515.1 Treponema sp.
TTTGGGGAGTGGAGGATTCGAACCTTCGAAGGCTGAGCCAACAGATTTACAGTCTGCCCCATTTGACCACTCTGGAAACTCCCCGAATGTTGTTACGTCTATTTATATACGACTATTCAGATTATTTCAAGTACCTTGCAGGGCTATTCGAGATTTTTTTAAATCTTTAGGCCCTGGAGCGGGTACAGTTTGTCCCGCTCTATCCGGGGGCCGGCAGCATTGAAGGCTGCTGTCCGTGTTCCAGGGTTCCCCTTATTAAAAACCATGCCAAATATGCCTTTTCTCCCCTTTTTTATACATACCGGCCCTGTTTTTCCGTATCCTTTCGGTTGTTTTCAATATGTTTTCATGATATGATATAAAGACCATGATCAAATCAATATGCCTAAAGACTCTAGAAGCGGATGATGTGGATGTAGCAGTCGCCGAAATAACTGGACAGCTTGCCGGGGAAAAGCTGCTGCGCCACTCTGTAGGAATAGTCAGTTGTTTTGCGGATTTTGTCAGTTCAGGGGTAGTTGCCGCCCTGGCCGAAAAGCTGCCCTTCCCCCTTGTCGGGACTACCACTCTGGCGGCGGCGGCGCCCGGTTTTCAAGGGGAGATTGTCCTCATTCTAACCGTGTTTACCAGCGATGATGTTGAATTTACCGTAGCAGTGACCGGCGTCATTACGGAAGAGGACGAAGCGCCCCTCAAGGCTGCGTGGGAAGCGGCAGCCGCCGGGAAGCCGGGAAAGCCCAGCTTGATGTTAAGTTTTGCGCCTTTACTCCTGAATATAGCCGCGGATTTTTATGCCGATACATGGAGCCGCATCACCGGGAACGTACCCAATTTCGGCACTCTCGCGGTAGACCATAACCAGGATTACCATGAGTCCCAAACCATTCTGGGGAAAGAGGCGTTCCGGGACCGGTATGTATTCGTCCTCTTTTACGGAACAGTAGAGCCGGAATTCTATGTCGGCGGTTTATCGGAAGAAAAGGCCTTTAGGGAAAAGGGGGTAGTTACTTCTTCCCAGGGGAACCTGCTTAAAGAAGTCAACGGCGTTCCCGTAGCGGATTACCTTACCTCTTTGGGGCTCGAAAAAGACGAAAAAGGAGTTCTCAAGGGGATCAATTCATTCCCCTTCATCCTGGATTACAACGACGGGACGCCCCCTGTTATCAGGGCAATGTATGCCATCACCCCGGACGGTTCGGCGGTCTGCGGAGGGAAAATTCCCGAAGGGGCAACCCTCACCGTAGGGATCATCAATACCAAAGAAGTCCTCGCCACTTCCTCAATTTTACTTCAAAAAGCGAAAGAAAAAGCCCGGGAAGAGGGGAAAAGTATCCTCATCTTTTCTTGTGTAGGGCGCTATTTTATCCAGGGATTCAACCCCGCTGCCGAAATGGACAGAGCCCGGGAAATACTGGGGGATACCCCCTTTCACTTCTGTTATTCCGGTACTGAATTGAGCCCGGTGATTGGGAAAGACGGGAAGATAGCCAATCGTTGTCATAACGATACGATTATTATTTGCGTATTTTAATAACTACTTTCTGAAATGGCTATGGAAAACAACGGGGAGGCTCTGGCAGATGAATTAAAAAAAGCGCAGCTTATCATTAAAAAGCTCGAAAGAGAACTCAAACTAGCCAATACAATTATAGAGAGAAACAGAATATCCGCAGAGGCAAATGATAATTTAAGCAAAATTATAGAAAAAAAGAAGTCCGAGCTTGAAATGTATATGAACCTGCTCCTGGAGAACTGCCCGGACATCATTATGCTTTTCAACAAGGACGGCAGAATCGCCTATTGTACCGATGCTTTCCTCAAAATAACGAGGATCGCCGGTTTTGGCATGATAGCGGATAAGCATTACCGGGACATCCTGGGGAAATTTGGGTTCCAATCGCTGCCAGGCCAGGATGATACGATTTATGAGCAGATGGCCGGGCGCAATAAATTCGATCCCATAACCCTGCATCAAACCATAGATTTCAGCGGCCAGGGAAATCCCCGGGATTACACCATACAGGTAAGCCCGATGAAGGATGATGCCGGAGATAACCGGGGGGCCATGATTCTGTTCTACGACGTTACAGAGCTTCTTGAGGCAAGAAAAGAGGCGGAAAAGGCCAACAAAGCCAAATCCGATTTTCTTGCCACCGTATCCCACGAAATCCGCACCCCCATGAACGCCATCATGGGCATTTCAGCCATGCTGGAAACCACGGAGCTTACCCGGAAGCAGCGGGATTACCTCAAGAAAATACAAAATTCATCCAACATACTTTTGAATCTTATCAACGACATCCTGGATTTTTCCAAGATTGAAGCCGGAAAGCTGGAGATTGTAAACGACTATTTCAATCTGCATTACCTTCTTGGGCATCTGAAAGAGGTTTTTGAGCTCCTCTTTCAGGAAAAAAACCTGGATTTCCAGTGCGTCTTCTCCAGCGGCCTTCCCGTAGTGGTATACGGCGATGAAAAGCGTATAGGCCAAATCATCACCAACCTCCTCAACAACTCCTGCAAGTATACCCGTCAGGGAGGGGTGGTCTTACGGGTTGACACAGCGCCTGCTGCGGCAGCTCCGGCGGGGAACAGCGCATCCTCCGATGAGGTCCTAACCATCAGGTTTACCGTGGAAGATACGGGCATAGGCATCAAGGAGGAGGCCATACCCCGGCTCTTTTCGGCCTTTGAACAGCTCGACCTGGTGCGGAACAAGCAGGTTCAGGGAACGGGCCTGGGGCTGGCAATCACGAAACGTCTCTGCGATCTTATGAAGGGCGTCATCACCGTTGCCAGCGTCTACAACGAGGGGTCCGTTTTTACGGTTGACCTCCCCCTTAAAACAGGAAAGTTTGAGGATATTTCCCTTGATGAACCTATCGCGGCATCTTTTACCGCTCCCAAAGCTAAGGTACTCTTGGTGGACGACATCGACATCAATCTGGAAGTCGCTTCGTTCATGCTGAATACCTTTGGAATCAACCCTGATACCGCAAAAAGCGGCGCCGAATCCGTAGAAATGGCGAAAACCAAGGCATACGACCTTATCCTTATGGACCACATGATGCCTGAAATGGACGGCCTGGAGGCGGTCAGGCTCATCCGTTCCTGGGGGGAACATAATGGGAAGGCGCCTATCGTCGCCCTTACGGCCAATGCGGTCTCAGGAGCCCGTGAAATGTTTCTGCAGAACAGTTTCAA
>JAISOQ010000001.1 GCA_031275515.1 Treponema sp.
CGGGGCGGAAGGTTTTGGACCGCCCTCGTAAGAAAACCCTTATTTTTTCGCAAAGGACCTAAAGTTTATAGTTATCCCTGCCGATAAACTATATGGTTCAGTCTCTTTCCCATGCAGCCCCATGTCCGCGGCATGGTTTTGCGGGGGAAACGGGAGGGGCCAATCCAGGGCAAGGATGCCTTGGCCGACATTATCAAGGAGGATGATTATGATCATCAACCACAATTTAAGCGCTATGTTTGCCAACAGGTCCCTTCAGGTGACCCAAGGGACTCTCTCCAAAGACATGGAGAAGCTGTCTTCCGGTTTACGGATAAACCGGGCGGGGGACGATGCCTCCGGCCTCGCGGTTTCCGAAAAAATGAGGAGCCAGATTCGGGGCTTGACCCAGGCTTCCGCCAATGCGTCTAACGGTATTTCGTTCATTCAGACTACCGAAGGATACTTGCAGGAAACTGAGGATATTGTCCAGCGTATCCGGGAATTGGCGGTACAGTCAGCCAACGGGATCTACACTGAAGAAGACCGTATGTACATCCAGGTAGAAGTTTCCCAGCTGGTAGACGAAATCGACCGTATTGCCAGCCACGCCCAGTTCAACGGCATGAACATGCTGACCGGCCGTTTTGCCCGGGCATTGGGAGACAACACGGTTACGGCTTCCATGTGGTTCCACGTCGGGGCCAATATGGACCAGCGGGAACAGGTGTTCATCGGGACCATGACTTCCAAGGGTCTGGGTCTTAGGAACGGGGGGAACGACAGTTTCGTCAGCCTTGAAAGCATGGATGGCTCTAACCAGGCCATTGGTACCCTGGATTCGGCCATCAAAATCCTCAACAAGCAGCGGGCGGACCTGGGAGCATATCAAAACCGGCTGGAAAAGGCGATTACCGGGATTGACATTGGCGCCGAGAACCTTCAGGCGTCGGAATCCCGGATTAGGGATTCCGACATGGCGAACCTGCTGGTTGCCTATACGCGGGATCAGATCCTGGCTCAGTCGGGGACGGCTATGCTGGCCCAGGCTAACCAACGGACCCAGTCGGTCTTGCAACTTCTCCAATAGCACAGTATATTTATTAAATGGGTGGATTAGGACTTGGGCATTTATGCGGATAGTATTTTTGCCCGGGTCCTCGGGTAAGCATCCTTCAAGGTATACTTTGAAGGATGCTTACCGTGATCTTTGACAAAAACCCTCGTGTTAGGGCGTCTATAGAAATATGGACGCAGGCGTACGACGGAAGGAATCGGTTATCGGAGGGCGGGCTAAAGCTCTAAAAAAGCGGAGGGCTGCCGCGGATAATCGATCCGTTCCGTACACAGGTACCTAGGGAGAAACGGCGCGAACGTCTTTCCGGGGGGACCTGATCGTGCGGGCCGGCCCTGGCTATGGATAGCCGGGGATTACTAACGCAAGGAGGGTTATTATGATTATTAATCACAACATGAGTGCCCTATACGCTAATCGTACCCTTGGGGTGACGCAGGCCGATGTAACAAAAAACATGGAGAAGTTGTCTTCCGGCCTGCGGATAAACCGGGCAGGAGATGACGCTTCCGGACTCGCGGTTTCCGAAAAAATGAGGGGCCAGATACGGGGGCTGAATCAAGCCGAGCGTAATATTCAAAATGGTGTATCTTTTATCCAGACTACTGAGGGATATCTTCAGGAGACCCAGGATATCCTGCACCGTTTACGGGAGTTGTCGGTACAGTCCGCCAACGGTATCTACACCGATGAGGATCGTATGCAGATTCAGGTTGAGGTTTCCCAGTTGGTCGATGAAATCAACCGGATTGCGAGCCATGCTCAATTCAACGGTATGAATTTGTTGACCGGCGCTTTTGCCCAAGAGGGTACCAGGAGTATGCTGCTTCAGGTTGGGGCCAACATGGATCAGAATGAACGGATCTTTATTGGTACCATGACCGCTCAAGCTCTGGGTTTATCCGGAGATCAGGGACTTGTCTCTATATCTACCGCCGAGTCAGCGAATGTAGCAATCGGTACCCTTGATGCTGCTTTAAAGCAGATCTCCAAACAGCGGGCCGATTTAGGTGCATTCCAAAACCGGTTTGAATTGGCTTCCCAGGGCGTTTCCATTGCTGCGGAAAATCTTCAGGCAGCGGAATCCCGGATTCGGGATGCGGACATGGCTTCGGAAATGGTTAGTTTTACCAAAAACCAAATCCTTTCCCAGGCCGGAAATGCAATGTTGGCCCAGGC
The DNA here is from genome assembly GCA_031275515.1 of Treponema sp. GTDB lineage: Bacteria > Spirochaetota > Spirochaetia > Treponematales > Breznakiellaceae > JAIRLK01. The sequence continues at coordinate 2,234 of JAISOQ010000001.1, forward strand.
CAATACCCGGACCCAATCGGTACTTCAACTTCTTGGTTAACCCTAAGGTTTTCTAAGAAATTTACAAATCGTATCAAGAGACTTCCGGACGTTGTCTTTTGAAACGCAGGATGGAGAAGTTCGCGCCCTTCTCCATCCTTTTTTTGAAAACGGTTATCCCCGGCTTTTTGACCGGGGATTGTCTATAATATGTGTCCTGAATCAGGATTGCAGTACAAGGAAGTACGCTATGAATATACAACCAGCGGTTGCCGGAAGCATGGCGGCTGTGGGTTCTCAACAGGAACTCTATAAGGACCGGGGATCGGCGCTGCAGGCGCGGATCCATTCTGCGGAAATAAAAGCGAGGACATTCGGCAAATTTACAGCCTCTGCAGCGGGAAGCAATAAGGAATCTTCGGATATTCGCTCCACTATGGAAGATTTAGAACATCTTAGCCTGGTTTTTAAACGGAAACTCAAATTTCATGTAGATCAGGAGTCCCGGGAGATTATCGTCAAGGTAATTGACTCTGAAACCGATAAGGTGATTAGAGAGTTGCCGCCTAAAGAACTGCAACGGCTTCATTCCAGTCTTAAAGAGGCTATTGGTTTTCTTTTTGATGAACAAGTTTAAGTCGTGTTTTGAGGAAAGAGTAAACGGAGATGTCCGATGTCTACATACCGGGGGTGAAAAGCCGGTTTAATACTGAAAATCTTGTCGAAGGCCTGATGCGGGTAGAAAGAATTCCCCGGGAACGGGTCGGGAAGGACATTGAAAATTTACAAATACAAAAAACATACTGGCAGGAACTTGGCAGGCGGATGTCCGCCCTGCGGGAGAGTGCCCGATCTTTTGTTTCTTTTCAGAATCCCTTCAATGACAGGATCGTCGCTTCCGGGGATGAGTCGATACTTGTTGGAACCGCTACCAGGGAAGCGGTAGAACAAACGCGGAGTTTCACCGTCAAACAGACGGCTCAGGCGGACAGGTTTCTGTCCCAGCCTCTGGAAGAGGGCTTCAAGGTAGAAGCGGGTAATTACGTTTTTACGGTGGGAAAAGATGAGGTGTCTTTTAATTTCCGGGGGGGGACCCTGCGGGAATTTGCCGATGCTCTGAACCGGCGGAGCCGGGATAAGATACAGGCCAGCGTCATCACGATTCAAAAGGGATCCAAATCTTTACTCATCGAGTCCAAGGTGACGGGCGCGGAAAACCGCCTCAGTTTTTCGAGAAATGCGGAAAACCTGCCCCTTTCGACCGGGAAGGTTGAACGCCCCCAGGATTCCCGGCGGAATATCGCTATTACTTCAGAAAACGTCACAACCGACGGGCAGTCGGCGGAAGTGCTGGAGGATACCGTAACGATATACGCCGGGGGACAGGCGGCTATCCCCCTAACCCCGGCTGTACAGACGGCTCCCGGGCTGGTCTTTACCTTTGAGGCCGCCACCAAGGTTTTCCCCGAACAAGACAGCCCCCTCCCCCGGCCTTCTGCGGATATTTCCATACCTGAACCGGACGCCCCAGAGGAAGGGGATCTGGCCGTTGAAACCGAAGCTCCTGAAACCGGCGCTTCCCTGGCCGCGGAATTGCCCTCCCCTTCCCTTCCCTTGAGGGTGGACGACCTGGAGGTTATCACCCTGCAATTTACCGACGGTTCCTCCGCCCGGGTCCCCGCCTTGCAGGACTCAGAGACGTTTCATCCCTACCGTTTTCCCTTGCCGGAACTGACAGGGGGAAAAATCATCGCTTCCATAGATTTCATCAATCAGAACACCCATAGGGATGTCTCTATCCGAAATATCATGGTCTTCGATCCCGGCGCAGAAGAGGGCGCTCGGACCGAAAATGCGGCTTCCGCCGCTCAGGGGAGCCTTCGGACCGAAAACCCGGTCCCCATCGTCCAGGGAGGGTTCCTGGCGGGAAACGCGATCTCCACTGCCCAGGATGCGGTGATTTCCATGGAGGGCATAGAAATATCCAGGGACACCAATACCATAGACGACCTTGTACCGGGGGTTACCCTCACCGTGAAGGCGCCCTCGGAGCGGCCTGTAAAACTGGAAGTGCTTCCGGACCGGGAAGGCGTCAAAGAGGCGATAATATCCCTGGTGGGGAACTATAACCGCCTTATGGCGGAGGTAAACGTTTTAACCCGGATCGACGACCGCATTGTTCAGGAACTCTCCTATCTTTCGCCGGAAGAACAGGAAGAAATGCGGAAAAAGCTCGGCGTCTTTGCCGGGGAATCCTCGCTGGTCCAGTTTAAGGCCGCCTTACAGCAGACGGTTACCGGCTCTTACCTGACCTTTCTGGAACGGGATTTGACCATGCTGCCCCAGATAGGGATAAGCACCGATGCACGCAAGGCCGGGGCGACAACGGGTTACGACCCTTCCCGTCTGCGGGGATACCTGGAAATAGACGAGAAAGTCCTGGATGCGGCTCTGGAGTCCAGGATGCCGGCTATTCAGCAGCTTTTCGGTTACGATACCGATGGGGACCTGATTATTGATTCAGGGGTGGCGTATATGCTGGATCAGCTTGCCAAACCCTATGTAGAAACCGGCGGGGTTATCACCCTGAAAACCGGGGTTATTGATTCCCGCATCGCTCAGGACAACCGGCGCATAGAAACTATGGATCGCCAGCTTGCCGCTAAAGAAGCCAGTCTCAAGAACCAGTACGCCCAGATGGAAGGGGCTTACAACCGGATGGAACAGATGTCTACTTCGCTCGATCAATTTAGCCAGCGGGCTAATAATAATAACCGGTAATATGCCGGCGCATTATTTAGGATAGTTTATGGACATACGGATTAATGGAGAAACGGCAGACATTATTCTGGAATCGGAGAAGACCCTGGGGGCTGTTCTTACGGGAATAGAAGCCTGGCTTGGAAATTCTGACTTCCGGGTAAGGGGTCTTGAAATCGACGGCCAGATTATCCCGGGGGACGCTCTTTCCGCGGCCTTTGAACGGGAATTAGCGGGTATAGGGTCCATAGATGTTAAGGTCTGTACCAGGCAGGAACTCATGCTGGAAGCCTTGACCGAAGCCCGCTGCCTTCTTGCGGCGCTGGCCGGCCCCGGATCCCTGTCCGCCATATCTTCCGCCGGGGAAGACTGGAAAACCTGCGCCGCCGCAAGTTTCATCTCCAGGGAATTGCCCGATCTCTGGAGCATACTCGACGAATTCTTCAAAACCGGCGGGCCGTCCCCGGAGGTGATTATTTCCCTCATTGATGAGCGGATACGGGAAATCGGAGACCCCGCGAGGGAATTCGCCTGTTTGGAAAGCTTGGTTTCCACGATAAGCGAAAGGCTTGAGGAATTACCCATAGACATACAGACCGGGAAAGACGGACGGGCTGCCGAGACGGTATCCCTCTTTTCAAACATCGCGGAGAAGCTCTTCAGACTTTTCTCTATTTTCCAGTCCCGGAAAGGGTTCATAGAGACCGTTGATTCGGTTCCCATCCATAATTTTCTTGAGGAATTCAGCGCTGCGGTAACGGAATTGCTGGCCGCCTATTCTGCCAAAGACGCGGTCCTGGTGGGGGATTTGGCGGAGTATGAACTGGCGCCCCGGTTCCGTTCTTTTTACGCTGCCTTGAAAGGGGCTGTTGTACCCCTGGTATAGGAGCAGGTTTATGGTTCTTCAATTTTCCGGATTATACCGCCTGCAAACTTATTTTAAAAAAGACGATCCCCAAAGCGCTCTTTTTTTCTTTATCGCAGCTGGTTCGGCGCTTGTTATCTCTATAATTCTCCGGCGTATCCTGCGTGCAGCCGGGATACTCAGTTCCGGAAGCGGGAGCGCGCCGCCGGCAGGCAGATTCAGCGCTTATGCCCTGTACCGGGCGATCCGCTCTTACGGCCTAAACCGGGAACAGGTCAAAATGCTGAAATTTGTCTTTAAAAATGGCGGGGTAACCCATCCCGAATGGGCGTTGTCGGATCCCGTATTGCTGGATAAATACTTTAAAGAGGCGTATTGGGTTTTCAAAGGGCAAAAAAATGAAGTTGAAGCCCAAATCCAGACAGCCCGCCTCTTTTCCACCCGGAACGCCATTGAATTTGCCCAAAGCGCCGCTTCCGGCAAGGATCTGCCCCGGGTAACCGCCGGTATGATGGCGGTACTGACCTCAGGGGGAGCAGGCTACCCCCCTGTCAAGGTTCTGAGCGCCCGGGGGGATTACATTACGGTTGAATGTCCCACAACTGCTTTGGGAACCCCCATAAAAATTTCCAAGGGCGCTAAAATCATGCTTTCCTTCTTTACCCGGACCAGCAGGGGTTTTTCTATTGCAAGCCAGGTTAGGGGGGTCTCCTCTACCTATTCCGCGGCTACCCTGGATCTTATACGGGTCAGCAAGCCCAGGAATCTGGTACAAAGAAGGTTCAGACGCCGGCAGGTCGGCATTTTCTGTTATGTCCACCCGGTAAAAATTGAAGAAACCGGAACAGGCCGGAAAAAAAATGTGAGGATGATCGTAGAACGCCGCCGTTTTACCGGTACAATGCAGGATATTTCCATAGGCGGCTGTGCCATGAAAACTAATGCGGCTGTTGCCGCAGGCAGCCGGGTCAAAATCGAATTTGATTACGGCGGTTCCGAGGGAGTCGCCGTTTTAGGGCAGGTATTACGTTTCAATCAAAATGGGAGCAATATGGTAATGCATACGAAATTCCTGAAGGTTCCAAGAAAGGCGATGAACGCCATTAATGTTGCGGTTTTTGATTATCTTGAGGATTGACCCTTTGAGAATAAAATCAGTATATTTTTTTATGAAGTTGGACAATCAATGAAGGTGCTTCAAATTAAAGACATCGAAAGAAAGGATGTCCCTATTTACTATCGCAGGCTTTTTTCCGGCATCCTGGTATTGGAATTAGTAAATAAACAGATAGAAAGAGCTATCTCATTTACTATAGAGACAAAACCAACGGGGGCAAGGGATATTTTGGTTACCCTGGCCGATCCGGTGGATTACCCGCTTGTCCCCCTGATGAAGGAAATAAAGAAATATTTGAATGAGTTGGATGACTCCGGGGAACTGCCTTTTTGACATGACCGTTATTTCCGGTTCTCCGGAAGAAACCATTGCCGCAGGAGAACGTCTGGGCGAATCTTTAAAGCCCGGAAGCGTTGTCGCCCTGCGGGGAAAGCTCGGGGCGGGAAAAACCTGTTTTACCAAGGGCATAGCCCGTTTCTTAGGTATAGAGGAAGAGGTAACCAGCCCAACCTACACTATCGTTTCCGAATACTCCGGAAAAATCCCCCTTTACCATATTGACGCATATCGTCTAAAGGGGGATGATGATTTTGCCGCCCTGGGAGGTGAAGAAATCATTGGCGGCGGCGGGGTTTCAGTGATCGAGTGGAGCGAGCGTATTCCTGAATCGATTCCCCCCGGGGCTGTCATCGTAGAACTTGAAATTCTTCCGGGAGGGGGGCGTAAAATCAGCATACGGGCTCCGGAAAACCATGAATATTCTTGCTATTGACACGGCAGCTTCTGTTCTCAAGGCTGCGGTTGCTTCGGGGGAGGAAGTGCGGTGTATCGAATATGATGCAGGACTCTCCCATTCGGAGGCCCTTATGGTTCTGGCGGACACTCTCATGGATATTTCCGGCCTGGATAAAAGGGAGCTGGACTTTGTGGCCTGCATGAAGGGGCCCGGCTCCTTTACGGGCCTCAGGATAGGTTATGCGGCAGCCAAGGGCCTTTCCCTGGCCCTGGGTATCCCGGTAATATCGGTCCCAACCCTGGATTGTCTGGCCGCCCGGTTTTCCTTCTGGCCGGGGCCGGTGATCCCCGTCATAGACGCCAAAAAGCGCCGGTATTTTACCGCCCTATACCAGGGACAGGACCGCGTAACCGGTTATATGGACGCTGACGCCCCAAGTATTGCCGCCGCCGCCGCCCAGGTTCCGGGCGATCTATTGCTCACCGGGCCTGACGCCGAAATGCTGTTCCCGGAGTTTACTCCTTTAATAGAGGGCAGCCGGAAAATCAGCGTTGACCCTTTAGGAAAATACGACGGAATCCGGGAGCTGCTAAAAATTTCCCGGGATTACTTTACACGTAATATCATTGATGATATATCCTCCGGTCCGCTCTATTTACGGAAAAGCGATGCGGAATTGACGCTCCGGCAGGCTCACAATTAACGGATAAGAAATGATGAACGCCGGAGATAAAAAATTGGATTTACTTAACGATGATGAATTAGAGCCTTTGGAAGAACTGGAAGACCTTGAGGCGCTCTCCTTTAAGGCTCCTCTCCACAAAGAGACTGAAGATCATGCGTCCTTTTCCAGGTTTAATCCCTTTACCAACAGCGTTTTGCCGATTCTATGCGTTAATAATACCCTTGATATTCTTACCGCCAATAAGGCCTGCAAGAACTTGTTTACCGGATTCTTCAAGCTGGAGGGCGTCAATTTCATAGAGGTATTCGGCAGATCCTTCACCCTGAATGACCTTAGGGAAATACGGGATACCATCATGACCGGAAAAAACGGGTACTCATGGAAAGGGATAGCCAGGATTAAATCCCGGGCTATGGCAACCATTGAAACCAGGGTATACCTTTTCCCCGCAGACACGGCGGGGAAAAACCCCGGGGAATTCGGAGTCATGTTTGATGATGTAACGGAAGAGAACAAGCGCCTCCTCCGCAACGTCTTCATGAGCCTCCTTGAAGCCTCAAAACTCAAAGACAACGACACGGGTAAGCATATCATCAGGGTAAACCGCTATTCCCAAAGGCTTGCGGAAGAACTCTACCACCGGAGCGGCTATGAGCGTATCGACGCGGATTTTATCGATCACATTGGGTTTCTTGCGTCCATGCATGACGTGGGGAAAATCGGCACGCCTGACGATATACTGAACAAGGAGGGCGCCCTTTCGGACTGGGAATGGACGGTAATGCAGGAACACACAAAGAACGGCGCCTTTATCCTGTCCACGTATCCCCATCCTATGGCCAGGGAGATAGCCCTCAGCCACCATGAAAAGTGGAACGGCACGGGGTATCCCTTCCAGCTCGAAAAGGAGATGATCCCCCTTTCCGCCCGTATTGTTTCCATTGCCGATGTTTACGACGCCCTTAGAATGAAGCGGAGTTACAAGCCCGCCTTTACCCACAAGGTTACCCTGGAAAAAATGATGGAAGGCAAAGGAACCCAGTTTGATCCGGCCCTGTTCGACGTGTTTTATTC
>JAISOQ010000011.1 GCA_031275515.1 Treponema sp.
CCCCCCGGGAGTTTGTCCAGGTCCCCGCCGGCCCGGTACGGAATTCTTCATCTTTCCAAAAAAGTTACAAAAATCGAAAAAAAAACTTGACTGAAATTTTTTTCATTTGTATAATGAACTAATTTACATTCAAAATGAGGTATGCAATGAAGGTGATTCAGACTTCAAAGAGTCCTGCCGCCATAGGCCCTTACTCTCAGGGTTTTGTCTGCGGGAATCTGGTATTTACTTCGGGCCAGATCCCCCTTGTCCCGGAAACAGGGGAAATGGCAGGGGAAACCATCACGGCGCAGACCGAACAGGTCATTAAAAATCTTGCGGCAGTTCTGGAAGCCGGGGGCTCGTCCTTGTCCCGGGTGGTAAAAACCACCTGTTTTCTGGCGGACATGAATGATTTTGCCGCTTTTAACGAAGTCTACGGGAAATATTTTTCCGGGAAACCCGCCCGTTCCACCATAGCGGTCCGGCAGCTCCCCAAAGACGCACTGGTAGAGATCGAAGCGGCGGCGGAAGCGGATTAATTCATCAAGGGGTTTAGTATGAACGAACCAATCAAATGGACAAAAAACAATATGCCTCGAACGGACTGTTCCAAGAGTCTTGCGCTCCTCAGCATTTCGGAAATGGAAAAGGCCCACCAGTTTCATCGGAGTATCCCTCAATACCAGGAAACTCCCCTGTCCAATCTGTCCCATCTGGCCGCCTACCTGGGCATTAAAGGCCTGTTTGTAAAAGACGAATCTTTCCGCTTCGGCCTCAACGCCTTTAAGGTCCTGGGGGGGTCCTATGCCATTGCCAAATACATAGCCCGGCGGCTGGGGAAGGATATTTCGGAGATCGGCTACGAGGCCCTGGTTTCCGATGCAACGAAGGAGAAGCTGGGAGACCTGACCTTTTACACCGCCACTGACGGGAATCATGGCCGGGGGGTCGCCTGGGCTGCCAGCAAGCTGCGCCAAAAATCAGTGGTTCTTATGCCCAAGGGTTCTTCTCAAACGCGCCTGCAGAACATCCTCAACGAGGGGGCGGAGGCCGGCATTACAGACCTGAATTACGACGATGCGGTGCGGCTGGCCAATGCCCGGGCCTCAGCTGACCCCAAAGGGGTGATGATCCAGGACACGGCCTGGGAAGGCTACGAAGAGATCCCCGGCTGGATCATGCAGGGTTACGGCTCCATGTCCTACGAAGCCTGGAACCAGCTTAAAGCGGCGGGGGTGGAGCGGCCCACCCATATCTTTGTTCAGGCGGGGGTAGGTTCCCTGGCAGGATCGGTGATGGGATTTTTCGCCAACCTCTTCCCCGGCACTACCCCTGTTACCACCATTGTGGAAGCCTCCGCCGCAGACTGCCTCTATATTTCCGCCCTGGCGGGAAAACTTGTCTCGGTGGGGGGGGGCCTTTCCACCATCATGGCGGGCCTTGCCTGCGGGGAGGGGAATACTATTTCCTGGGAGATTCTGAAAAACTACGCAAGTTTCTTTGTCTCCGCCCCTGATTGGGTCGCGGCACGGGGTATGCGGGTCCTGGGTGTTCCCCTTAAAGGGGATCCCAAAGTCATCTCCGGGGAATCCGGGGCGGTTACCGCAGGGCTCGTGGTTTCCCTTTTGCGGCGCGACAGTTACAAAGATCTGCGGAATGCCCTGGGCCTAAACGCCGATTCAGTCGTCCTGATCTTCAGCACTGAAGGAAACACGGATCCGGAACGGTTTCGGGATGTGGTATGGGATGGTGAAATTCCCAGCTTTGAGCGCTAAAATAACCTGTCCGTGAATGTGAACGCGGAGAGTAAATAACCCTTTGTTGAAAGAGGAGAAGGAATCGTGCAGGTTACAGTCATTATCATTGTAGTTATCTACATGATCGGTATGCTGGGGGTAGGCTATTTTGCTTCCCGGCGGATTAAAAACACAACCGACTTTATGGTTGCCGGGCGCCGGATGGGGCCTCTGCTCATGGCGGGAACCCTGGCGGCCACGGAAATCGGCGGGGGAAGTTCCCTGGGGGTAGTGGAGAAGGCCAGCAACCTGGGCAGCTCCCAATGGGGCCTGAGCGCGGCCTGGTATGTACTCACTATGGGCCTTTCTTTTGTGGTCCTCACCTTTCTGGCCCCGAAGATCCGGGCCACGGAAGTAAAGACCGTGCCTGAATATTTCCGCAGAAAATACGGCGCGGCGGCGGGGGTCTTTACGTCCATCACCATGTTCCTCCCCCTTATCGGCCTTACCGCAGGACAGTTCATGGCTTCCGCCACGATCCTTTCGGTAATGCTGGGCCTAAGCTGGAAGACCTCGCTTATCGCCGTGGCGGTGGTGGTAACCATCTACGCGGTGATGGGGGGCATGTGGAGCGTGGCCATTACCGATTTTGTCCAGGTGGGCCTTATTGTCCTGGGGATGCTGATAGCCATTCCCTTCGCGGTGAATTTTGCCGGCGGCTGGGAACAGGTCGCCGCCAATGTTCCTCCGGAAACGTTTAATCTCATCAAGGGCATAGGGGGAGTCAAGGCGATTATCGCTTTGGTGATCATGTATGTCGCCACGTTCACCGTGGGGCAGGAAGCCGTATCCCGGTACTACTCCGCCCGGGACGGAAAAGCCGCCAAACAAGGCTCCATCCTCGCCGCCCTGGTAAACGGCGTGTATGCCTTCATCCCCACGATTCTGGGGATCGTTACCCTGGCCCTGGTGAACATGGGAAAAGTATCTTCCGACACGGTGCTTTCCCAGGGCGCCCGGTATTCCCTGCCGGTGCTGGCCACTCTGACCATGCCGGCGGTGATCGTGGGCTTTTTATTTTCCGGCATTATTTCCGCCACCATGTCCAGCGCGGACTCGGACCTTCTGGGAGCAGGCTCCATTTTCGGCAATGATATTTACAAACAGTTTATCAGAAAGCAGGCTTCCGACAAGGAGATCATGCGGGTAACCCAGATCACCATGATCATCGTGGGGGGATTCAGCCTCATCGTAGCGATGAACGCCACCAGCATCATCGACCTCCTGATGTTCTCCTTTACCCTCCGGGCCGCCGGGGCGTTTTTTCCGTATGTGATTGGCCACTACTGGAAAAAATCTTCTACCGCCGGGGCTATTGGGTCCCTGATTGTTGGAAGCGTCGTATCCGTGATTTTTGAGCGGAAGCTAATCCCGGGCCTTACGTTCTTCGGCTGGGAACAGCAGACGGTTATTCCAGGGCTCGTATGCGCCTTGATCGTGTATATCATCCTTACGCTTATCTGGCCTTCAAAACGGGACAGTACCGACCTGCCTTCTCTTGAAAGACAGGGCTGACAGAGAAACAGGAGGGAGTTAGTTTCAGGCGATGTTCATTTGTTCAGGGGTTTTATGCCGGGATTATTAGGTCCTGGCTTAGGAACTGTGCAAGAATAAAAGGTCATGGTATTTCTGCACAGGTCCTTATAAACAATCATGTTAGGGGGACTTTATGAAAAAGCAAGTTACAAAACAGACAAGTGGGGGGAGAGAGCTAATTTACCAGCTGGAGGGAAGGCCGCCTTTGGGACTTGCGGTTCCCCTGGGCTTGCAGCATGTACTTTCAATGTTTATCGGTAATCTGGCGCCCGTACTGGTATTGTCGGGGATCATCAGCAGCATTACCGGGGAGGCGATTGTTACCCCCCAGCAGAAGATGCTCATGGTCCAGTGCTGCATGTTCGCGTCGGGGATGACCACCCTGATTCAGCTTTATCCCCTGAAAATCGGGAGCTTCCAAATCGGCGCGGGGCTTCCCATTGTAATGGGCACGGCCTTTGCCTTTGTTCCGACCATGCGGACCCTGGGGGCGGAATTCGGAATCAACGCGGTTCTGGGGGCGGTAATTGTGGGAAGCGTCGTGGAATTGCTCATGGGCTTCTTTATCAAACCTTTGAAGAAATTCTTCCCTCCCCTGGTTATTGGGGCAGTGCTTATCACCATAGGGCTTCATCTGCTTCCCGTGGGGGTGCAATACCTCGCCGGCGGCGCGGGACCCGAAGCAAATGCGACCCTGGCGGCCCGGCTTATCGCGGAAGGGAAGGAGGTTCCCGCCTCCGTGGCAGCCCTGGCCGCCCAATACGGCTCGTGGCAGAACCTCTTAATAGGGGGCTTTGTATTTGTCACGATTATTCTCCTTCAGCGTTTTGGCCGCGGGATGTTTAAAATATCCGCCATCCTTATCGGCATCGTGGTAGGGTACATTGTGGCGATTATCCTGGGGCAGGTCAATTTTGCGGCGGTTAAGGACGCCGGCATTATTTCCGTCCCCATACCTTTCTCCATTAAGCCGGTTTTCGTGCTCGAACCTATAATCGCTATGGCGGCGATTTATGTGGTTTCCGGACTTGAGACTATGGGGAACATCAACGGTATTACCGTGGCCGCCTTTGACCGGGAAGCGACGATCAAGGAAACCTCCGGCGCGGTGATGGCGGACGCAGCGGGCTCCATGTTCGCCGCCATATTTAACACCCTTCCCAATACCGCTTTTGGGCAGAACGCCGGCATCGTCGCCATGACCAAGGTGGTGAATAAATGGTGTATCGCCACCGGCGCTTTTGTGCTGATTCTGGCGGGTTTTGTCCCCAAGATAGGGGCGGTTTTTTCCGTCATGCCCTCCAGCGTTCTCGGCGGCGCGGTGGTGACCGTATTCGCCATGATCATGCTGAACGGGATTAAACTTATCTCCAAAGCGGGGTTCTCCGACAGGAATCTGCTTATCCTGGCCATCACCTTTGGAGTCGGTTTTGCGGTGGGGGACAACAAACTCCTGGTAGGTCAGCTCCCCACAGGCTTGCAGTATATTTTTAAGGATACCACCGTAGCGGTATGTGTTATTTCCGTCCTGGCAAATATCCTGTTCCCCGCTTCGGACACGGATAAGGCGCGGCTTCAAAGCGCCCAAAAGGAAGCGGCGGTCGAGGATGTAAAGGGATAAGTTCTTTTGGGCTTACAGGCGGGAGAGGCCCCTTGGACCCCTCCCGCTCTAAATTTCCGGGTTAAACTTCCCTTCTACCGGAATGCGCACCAGATTGACATAGTGGCCGGGATACCGGTTTTTAAAACGGGAAAAAGAGGTTTCCTCGGCGCTTTCAAAAAGGGCGACCTGGAAACTGCCGTTTTCGCTGAAATAAGGGATCAGCACGGCCACATGAAAATGCTGGCGCATACGGGGAGCAGGGTTCACTTCGTTATTAATAGAAGCAAGGTATATTTTCCCCGGTTCATCTATAGCCAGGGTGTAAAGCAGGGGATGAATGCCCTCAAACCCGAACCCCGCATTCATGAGGAATCCTGGAAAGGACTTGATGACGCTGCCCTCCCGTTCCCGGAGGATCACCGAACTAAAGGGGGCGTTCCGCACTTCAATCTCCTCAAGGACTCCGTAAGAGGGAGAACGGAGGACGGAATTGGCCCGGGAAGCCAGATTCCGGGTCCAGTCAAGACCGAAGAACGGCGCGCGGATAGCTTCATAAGGATCGGTGAAGGAAGAACCTCGTTCCCCAAAGGCCGTTTTTAGAGGAGCTATGGGGAGGAGGCCGCCGATGACAGGCCGCAATATGCCGTCCACTACCCATTTGGCAAAACCCGAACAGTTGAGACCCGCCGGGCCGGTCTGTTCTTCCAGGGTTTCGATGTAAACATACCGTCCCCGATCATCTATGGCGCCGTCGTCCCGGAAGGAGAGGCCGGAAAGATGTTCCCGGATTGAGGTAACCAGGGTCCTGACATCCTGGTAATCCTCCGTATGGGGATCAAAATAACGGCGGGGAAAGGCCCTCCCGGCAGCGGCCAGGGCTTCTTCTACCGGGAGGGTCAGGAGGCGGTCAAAGGGGATGGGAATAGACAGGGAGCGCGCCGCATAGGCTTCGTAAAGCACCACATCTATCTGGCTCTTGTCGCTCCCCATAGGCCGGAACTGCACATATGTGTAGGGATCGGTACGGAGAAACACCCGTATCCTGACCGCCGCGCCGTCTTCTTTCGCCCTGGTAAGGATCCAGGACCCCTGGGCCCAGCCAGGGAAAACTCCGTTCAGTTCCCGGGCAAGAACTATCCCGAATTCCCGGGGCCCGTCTTCAATCCGCACCTGAATACGGCCGCCTCCCGGCAGGGTGTGAATAAATGACCGGTTGGACAGGACCTTAGAGGGAATCTCCTTGAACCATGTCTGCACCAGAGATAACCTAAGGGAAGAGTCGTCCTGTATCTTTACAGAAGGCACGTCAATGCTCCAGGCGGAAGTCCCCGGGAACCCGAAGAGCCCCAATACCAGGCAGGCGGCGTAAAGCCGCTTATACCCGGAAACCTGTCTGATAATTTGAATTATCCCCATAACCACTAATATCGGCAAATTTCGCCTTTCCTGCCAGTCCCTTATGAGCAGAATTGTCCCGGGAACCCTCATTCCCCTATTCAATTACCTCCCGTTTTTTGATATACTGGGTAATGGGAGGATTAATTAAAGATGAAACTCTATAATCGGGGACAATTAGTTTTCTTTTCCGTTCTAAGCGGACTTATTGTTATTTTATTTGCCCTGGGGGTGGGAATATTAAAGGTCCCCCTCAAAAAAGACGCCGCTCTCGCCGCCAATACTGCCGCCGGTTCCGGACCGGAAGCCGGGGGCCAGGGGGCCGACGCGCATACCCTCTTTGAAGCCTTGAACCTCAGGCAGTCTCCCCCGATGAACCCCCGGATACTCAATACCGCCGAACTTAGTCCGTATACCCAGGATGAACGGGAAAACATCGCCGTCTACGAGCAGCTCAACGAAGCGGTGGTAAACATCACCACCGAAACCGTCGCCATCAACTGGTTCCTGGAACCGGTTCCCCAGGAAGGGGGTTCAGGATCGGGGTCTATCATAGATACCAGAGGTTTCGTGCTGACCAACAACCATGTGATTGAAAACGCCTACAAGGTGTTCATCAATATGGCGGACGGGAGCCAGCTTGAAGGTTCCGTGGTAGGCACTGATCCGGAAAATGATCTGGCGGTTCTTAAATTCGATCCACCCGGCAATATGCAGCTTAGAACCGTACCCTTCGGCAACTCCAACGGCCTCCGGGTGGGGCAGAAGGTCCTGGCTATAGGGAACCCCTTTGCCCTGGAAAGAACTCTGACCGTGGGGATCGTCTCCGGTTTAGGCCGGCCTATCCAGACTTCCCGGAATACCATCATCAGGGACATGATCCAGACCGACGCCTCTATCAATCCCGGCAATTCAGGCGGCCCCCTCCTGGACGCCCAGGGCCGGATGATAGGGATCAACACCATGATTTACTCCCCCTCCGGCGGGTCCGTGGGTATAGGATTCGCGGTCCCGGTGAACACCGCCAAACGGGTAGTGGCGGAACTCATCGAATTCGGCAAGGTGCGCCGCGGCTGGATAGACGCCACGGTGGTCCAACTCTTCCCGGCGCTGATCAGATACGCTAAACTTCCGGTCACCTCGGGGCTTCTGGTCTCCCGGACCAAGAAGAACGGCCTGGCTGAACAGGCAGGCCTCCGTCAGGGAACGGAACCGGTCCGCTATGGTTCCAGCGTCATCTACCTGGGAGGCGACATCATCACTTCCGTGGACGGCATGAAGGTAGACAGTCTGGCGGACCTCTACTCCGCCCTGGAAGACAACAAACCGAATGAAAAAATCGCCGTGGAGCTCCTGAGGGGAGGCAAAACCCTGCGGCTTGAGGTAACCCTGGCGGACCGGGAAGAAATTTTAAGCCGCTAGCAGGCCCCGGTTCTCCCGGCCTTTCTGCCCTCATCTTCGCTGTCCGGATCCGGTATAGTAAAGATGTCAGGGTGGGAATGGCGGTAGCTGTAATACGAGGTCTCCGAAAAAATCACATGATCCAGAAATTGTATTCCCAGAACCCTGGCAGCCTTGACAAGGGCAATGGTAACCTCATCGTCTTCCAAAGAAGGGGAGGTTTCCCCGCTGGGGTGATTGTGGCAGACGCAAATCCCGCAGCTCCTGTCGGCTATCACGTCGGCAAATACTTCCCGGGGATGGATGAGGGTTCTGTTCACAAGCCCCATGGTAACCACCCGGACAGCCAGCACTTCATGAGCGCCGTTCAGGGAAATACTGATGAACCGTTCCTGTTTGCGGTCCGCATAATGGCGGATTAGGGTATAAATATCCGCTGGCCGCGTAATCTTAGCGCCGAAAGGACCCCACCGGCGTCTGCCGAATTCCAGCATGGCGAGAATGGAGGCGGCCTTGGATTCCCCCAAACCGGTTAAACCACGCAGTTCCTTGATCGAAGGGAGCTTCTTGTCCTGTTCTATCAAATCGAGCAGTTCCACCGCCAGTGCGCTGACACTTTTCCCCTTGATGCCGGAATTGAGGACTATCGCCAACAATTCATAGTCCGACAGAGTCTCGGGCCCGTCCCGGATAAGCCGCTCCCGGGGGCGCAGGGATAGAGGCAGGACATGGAGTTCCGTAACCGGGATGGTTCTGTATTTCCACCCTTTTTTCTCCCGGACCTCGGCAGGGGCAGAACAATCATGTAAAATTCCATCATTCATACATAATGGTATGGTACGAAGATGCGCCACGCTTCGATGAAAACCAAATTTTTTATCCCTATCCGTCAAATTTACCCTGAAATGCCCAGGACTGCAGCTTTTTCCAGCCGGCGGGCAGCTTTGCCTGGGGCAGCGGCTAAAAAGGCACTTCCAACGCTCGTTTTTCAGGCCGCCCCCTGAACTGTTTCAGTATCGGCCCCGTTCTCTTCCCCCGCTGCCCGGTTATGAAAAGAGAATGGAGGTATGCAGATGTTTAGGGGCCTCCGGGTTTACCGAATTCTTTTGTTCACTATCTGTTTTGGAATGCTGTCGAAAGTCCTAATTTATTTGTCCCTTTTACAGTGTATTTTTTCTCTTGTCCATCCTGATGGGCTGTTATTTCCACATCATTATCATTAGAAAATATTATATTTATAATAACAACTTCTGACGGAAGTACAGAAAAATTGTATTCATCTCCTGCAGCAGGATATTTTGTTTCATTTTTTGTAATCGTTTCTTTTATAATTTATTTCCCCCTTCGCCAAACATACCCTATGCCAATACTAAGCTGATTTAAACCATAACTGCTATAATCTAATTCTTCGCCAATAAGATACTTGTATTTTGCCTGAATATAAAAATACCACAGCTTTACATATAGACCAGCGGATACTGCAAAGTTTATCCTGTCTTCCTCCTTATTATTGCTGTTTTCTATCCATATCTTATTTGAGCCGGATAATGAATTGTTTTCTGTAAACAGTTTGTAATCCTGCCTGTAATTAATGCCGGCCCCTAAATTAACCCAAAGCAGCGACTCTATGATATTTATGTTAAAACCAAAAATACAATCCCAATGGAAATCGGTTTTTTTATTTCCAGAAGTATAACTAGTACCTGAGCCTAAGGCAGATCCGGAAATTGAATTCCCGTTGTAATACAAATTATCTGAACGTTCATAGCCGTCAAAATCAGGAGGGCCAATTTCATTATCCATGAAAACAGCCATACTTTTATTTAACCATCCCAATGAAATACCAACAGGCGAATTTAAAGACCCCAAATAACCCAAATAAAAACCATTGGGAAAAATCCCCAATACATTCTTTATGGTTCTAACTGTTGAAGCCTTTCTTTGCTGCGCTTCTACTGCTTGTGATTTGGCTATTTGCGCGGCCTGTGAATTCGGCAAATATGAATTCATGATAGTATCATGCATTATTTTTGTACTGTTTGAACCTAATATAACCGCCGTTTTGACATCAAGCAGCTTGATGCTAAAATTATAAACATCTCCAACTTCACTTATTGTGCCTGTCACAATAATTTGAGCGCCGATTTTATTGCCTATTGATACCATTGTATCATCGCTGACTTCTCCTGAATACTGAAAATTAATTTCCTGTTGAATCAAATCCAGCTTGCTGCGATCAACAAAAGTTATTTTTTTATTGTTGCGGACAAGATAATCCGGAATACGTTCCATAATATATTCAGACAAAACCCGGCTGTCAGATTTAATATTTACAATAGCCAAAACCGTATTGGCCGGAGACCGATCAACGATATATGCGGCCTCTCTTTCAATAGCCTCTTCCAGAGTATCTATCGCATATAAATTCACCAATCCAAAACACAAAAAAATCAGCCATGCCAATTTTGAAAGACTTTTCATCAAAGAATTCCTTTTATAACAACACAATAAATATAAGGGAACCTCTGAAAATTTCAGCTTTCAGAG
>JAISOQ010000219.1 GCA_031275515.1 Treponema sp.
ATTAACCCTCAGAGCCCTGATTCTCACGCCGTTGCCCCGGGATTTCCGGCGGCCAGAGGTCTTTTCCAAAGATTTCCCGAATCCGCCGCAGAAAGGGCTCCGGGACGGGGGCGCTGACAGTTTTGCCGCACAGCTCTCCCAACTCAGGCGGAAACCCGTCTACGGGGAAGCTCAGGGAAAAGGCGTGGAGGAGGAGGCCGTTACTCTGAAAACTGCCGCCGTACTTCCTGTCCCCCGCCAGAGGGTGGCCATGAACGGCGGCTTGGGACCGTATCTGATGGGTCCGCCCGGTCTCGATTTCCAGGGCGACAAGAGAATAGGGAGCATAAACCGCCAGGGGAAAGATCCGGGTCCGGGCGGGCTTGGCCCGGATACGGTTTTCCCCGGATACGGCCAGGGTTTTCCTCCCCGTCGTATCCCTGAATAAGACATCTTCCCAGATTTCCTCTTTTTCAATACAGCCGTCCGCCAGGGCCAGATAGGTTTTCCCCAGCCGCCGTTCTCTCATCAGGACGCTGAAAGCCCGGGCGCCCGCCAGACTTGTGGAAAAAACGATGAGCCCGCTGGAGACCTGATCCAGCCGGTGGAGAGGGCCGGGCCTAAAGGAAAGAGATGGGGACTGTTTGTCCCGGAGATAGGAGCGGACCTGGTCGTCAAGGCAGGGAATGTCGCCGCGCCGGTCAGGACGGTGTACCGCAAGACCCGCAGGCTTGTTCACGAAAAGGAGCCCGTTTCCTTCCCGGAGTATGCACAGGCCAGGGGAAGATCCGGCAGCGGATTCGCCAGGGTGTTTCGGAGGTCTGACCCCCGGATACTTAGCAGGCGGCGCCTCTCCCCGCACCTGTATACGGGAGCCTGGGGCGATTCTGACGGCCCCTTTGCCGGGGACGCCGTCTACCGTCACCCGGCCTTTCCGCAGCAGCCGGTGTATCGACGAAAGGGGCAGGCCCGGCAAAGCCCGGCGCAAAATCCGGTCCAGTCTGCGGCCCGCATCGTCCGTTCCGGCGATCAATTCTTTTTCCATGGGATACTATTTTAAGTATTTCCCTCCATATTGTCCCCTCCCCAATATGCGCTGCCACCCTAAAACCGTCTTTTCCCGGCTGCCGCCGGATTGCTCTTTACTGCCCTTGACAAATTCTAGTTACTAGAGAATTGTTAATATAATGTCATTCGCTATAGTTGCCCGGCCAGAGTCAATAGGAGCTTTTTTTGAGAATCCAATCTTCTTGTCTTGTGTGTCAAGCTGGTTTAGCGCTCAATTAATGAAGACGGTCATAGTTCTCCTTAAAGGACGAAGGAACAGCGGCAGAGAAGTTTTGGAGACCATCGCCTGGCGTACCGGCGGTATGCCGTCGAGCCATGCTTCCTTGGTGTCCTCCATGACAACCTCTGTAGCTTTTTGGGAGGGAATCAACTCAAACCTGTTCATAGTTACCCTGTTTTTCTCATTAATCGTTATGCGCGACGCTATGGGGGTACGCAGATCTTCGGGGATTCAAGCCAGAACCCTGAATTTGCTGGGACGGCAGCTAGCGGAGAATGTGAAAATCGATTATCATCCAGTAAAAGAAGTACATGGACATGCCCCATTGGAAGTAGTGGTTGGCGCGCTTCTTGGCATTTTTATCGCTGCCGCATACGCATATTTATAGGACATTTCATGACGTTTCAAAGGCCGGTGATTATAGCGGTATGTGTTTCCCTCGGAGCTGGTTTTCTCTCCTTTTTTCTGTTCCGTCCTGCCGCTGCTGGCGGCGGTTCCGCCGGAGGGTATGGGGCGCTTTCCGTGGATCAAGCCTATTCGGATCGTATGATTGGGCAGGCTTTACATTCGGCGGGAATAGAAACGTATTTTTCCGAATCCACCCAGTGGGTGTATCTGGACGATTTTGGGGAACTGGTCAAAGTTCCCTTAGACGAGTACTCCCTGCGGCTGGAACCTTTCGATCCCCGCAATGACGGGTATGCAGAAAAGCTGCGCTCTTTCTTTGTCCGGAACGGAACGCGGCGTTTTTTCATCCCCCTTAACCCGGAACAGGATAATTCCCCGGCAGGATTTGCGGACCGCCTGAGCGCCGCCCTGGGGGATACTCCCTATACCCTTAAAATTCTGGATCAAAAACAGACGCCTTCCCGCTATTGGCTCTTATTCGCTGTTTTCGGGACAGCGGTCTTGTTTTCTCTGGTCCTGTCGGAAACGCCCTTTCCGCTGGCTTTCCTCATCCCCCTCTGCGTACCCTTAGTATTTCTGGGTTCCCCAGGAATGGTCCTTACAGGGACGCTTTTCGCTTTTTCCAGCAGTCTTATCCCGCCTCTGCGTAAATTCTTCGCGTACCGCCGCGGCTGGGCATCTTTGTTCCGCCGGCCGCCGGGAAGCCCAGTCTGGGAATTCCCGGTTTTTTCTTGCCTCCTGCCCCTGTTGTTCGCCGTTGTTTATGGGGTCCTTCTCTGTATCGGTAATATTCCGGCCCTGGCCGCCCTGGCGCCCTTCCTTTCCTGTTGCTGCGTCACCGGGACTGTTCTGTGGGCTCAATCAAACCGGGAAGAACACCCCCGGTTCCATGCAGTACCCATTAAGGAGCCGGCTGTGGGCGTCCTCCCCTTCTTCCGGTATTTTAAGCGCCATTGCCCCCTGGTTATCCTGCCCTGGGTTCCGGCGGCGGTTCTTGCCCTGGTTTTGCCCCTCCTCCTGACGGAACCAGCCGCGGATTCCGCGAAGTCTGTTACGGAAATATTACAGGAAGATATTCCGGAACTCTACGCCGAAGATTACGAGGCTCACCTGACTTTTCAGCGATCTTTCTCTTTACGGCTCCTGGAGGATCTGATAAAATTTGAAAATCAGGCCGAACATCTTCCGTATTCTGATTATTACCGGTATTCTATAGGAGATGATGGCTTTGTCATGGAGGTTGAATGGGAAGACGAGGCCGGCCAAACCGGTTTTGACGCCCTGCCATTCGGGAACACTGAGGAGTTTCCCCCCTTTCCCCTGGCGGATCTCATGGGTTTCCTGACCAGCTATACCCCGGCGGTGAATCCTGCCCATACCCCGGGGGATTTGGTTTCGATAGTGTTCATTCTAACCCTGACCCTTCCTCTCCTGATTCGGGGAGGCCGAAAAGAGCGAAAGGGAGGCGGTTCTCTGGCATTTAACGATAAACGGATCGCTGCATGAAAATTTATTCTTTTCCCCGGGGAGGGATTCATTTTGAAGATTCTACGGTTCCATCACGAGACACAAGTGTAACCGCTTTTCTTCCCGGCCTTTCGGTAATTCCCATGATTCAGCATTCCGGTAAACGGGCTTCTCCTACAGTCTCCGTGGGAGATCAGGTTCGGGAAGGTATGCTCATAGGCCAGGGCCAGGGGCCGGGTTCCGCAAACATCCATGCCACCGTCCCCGGAAGGGTGGTCCGGCAGGTTTTCTGGAAGACCCCCGAAGGACACGCCAACGATGCGTTGGTCATCCGCATGGAAGGGGCCTTTGAAAAGCTGGGGAAGAGGGAAGAGTCCTTTTCCTGGAAGGGTCTTTCCTCTCAGGATCTGCGGAACATCATATCCGATTACGGCATAGTAGAAATGGAAATGCCCGGCAGACCGGTTTCGGAGATGATCTCCGGTTTCAAGGCAGGCGCGGAGTCCCTCGCATTGGTGGTCCGGTGCGTGTTCGACGATCCCTGGCTGGCGGCGGATTATACCCTTTGCCGGGAGCGGCTTGGGGCCGTGGCAGAAGGAAGCGCCATTACCGCCAAGGCGGCTGGGGCAAACCGCATTCTTTTCGCCGTTTCCCACCGGGAACAGAATCTGGGGGCCAAGCTTTTGGCAGAGGCGGAACAATGGGACCTGCCGGCGTCTTTAGTCCTGGTGGGTTCCCGGTATCCCCAGCGGAACCGGCGGGAACTGGAACTTGTACTCAGGGTTTACGAAAAAAAAGAGAACACGTCCCTGGGGGATCTCCTCATCCTGAATCCCGCTGCCTTAGCGGCGGTTCACGATGCGGTAAAGTTCCAAAAGCCTATTCTGGACCGGTATATCGCGGTTGGCGGTTCGGCGGTCAAGGCGCCGCAGGTCATTAAGGCGCGGATAGGGACCCGGCTTAAAGAAATTTTCGCCGAATGCGGCGGTTTTGTGGGAACACCCAAATGCATAGCCTCAGGATCGCCCCTTCATGGCAGAATGGTGACGGACCTGGATGAACCGGTAATCAAGACCACTACGGCGGTTTTCGCCCTCCATAACGCCTGCTTAGGGGGGAAACAAAGCCGTGGCTGCATCAGCTGCGGGGAATGCCGGTTCGTGTGCCCGGTGGGTCTTGACCCGGAAGAACTGTACAAGCGGTCCCTGATAACCGGAAAGAAGGGCGGCATAGGCAGGGCGGGAGAATGTCACGGCTGCGGATGCTGTGAAGTGGTTTGCCCTTCCCGGCTGCCCCTGAGTACCGCCATCATCCATTACGCCCGGGGGGAGGATTGAGATGCCCAATCGGATTCCACGGCTTTTGTTACAGCGTCCCCAGATAAACCTTGCCCGCTCCACTACGGCGCGGATGGTATTAGTAAGCGTCTGCGCCGGATTGGGAATACTTCAGTCTTCTTTAACCGATTCTTTTGCCTCCCTGGGCCTTGCGTTTGCGGCGGCAGCGGCGGCAGTTTCTACGGAATTCGTGATAAACCGGATGACGGGGACCCGTACCCTGCGGGACGGGAGCGCCATTGCTTCGGCCCTGGTACTTACCCTGCTCCTGCCCAACTATATAAACCCCCTGATTGCCGCCCTGGGGACTGTTTTTGCTATAGCGGTGGTTAAGCAGAGTTTCGGCGGTCTGGGGGCTAATTGGCTGAATCCCGCCCTGGGCGGCTGGCTGTTCGTCCGCTTTTCATGGCCCGGCCCCTTTGAGAAAGCCTTAATGGGGGCTCCTCCGGCGGGAATCATCGTTTCTGAGGAGATTCTTTCTTTTCTCGGTTCCCTGGATGGGATCATTACGGGATTCCTGAACAATACGATTTTTAACCTGACCGGTTCGGAATTACCCGAAGGGTACATCAATCTTCTCTTTTTATCCGCCCCGTCTATCATCGCGGACCGGGGACTCCTGGGCCTGCTGCTGGGCGCCATTATAATCGCCGCTTCCCAGGCAAGCCGGGTCTGGATTGCTCCCCTTTTCCTGGGAACCTACGCCGTCCTTGTCCGTTTTTTCGGCGCCCTGCCGGGTTTCATAAACGGAAACATTATTGACCCCATACCGGGGATTGCATTATTAGGGGAAGGTCTGGGAAAAGGAGACATACTCTACAGTCTTTTTTCCGGCGGGATGATCGCCGCCGCCTTCCTGCTGGCCCTCGAACCGGGTTCCGGCGCAAAAACCAGGGCAGGGGCGCTGATCATCGCCTTCTTAAGCGGCGCTTTCGCCTTCCTGTTCCGGTACCGGGGAAACGAAACCTACGGGGCGTTTTTCGCCATTGCCCTGCTGAATATCCTGACCCCGGTGATTCGATCTATAGAAAGCCGGCTTTTCCATAATCCCCTTCCCGCAAAGGCGAGGAGGCCGGTATGATCCTGCAAAAGTTTAAAAATATTCCTCCGCCTGTCAAGCGTATGGGGATTTTTGCCGGATGGACCGCCGGTTTGATGCTGGTCAGCGCTTTGCTCTGGGGCTTCACCCAGCCGGTGCGGAACAGGGCGCTTCTTAATTCGGTGAACAGGCTTCTTATCGAACAGGGTGAAGAAGTCCTCCTGGAAAAGCCGCTTTCTTCCTGGGGTATGCCCGGCCAGGCCGCCCAGTCGGGAACCTGGTTTACTACTGCCGATTCCCCGGAATGGGCGGTGGTCTTTACCGTGGTTTTCGACGGCGTTTTTTCCCCTTTCCTGGCCTTTATTTCTCAGAATGGAAAGGCCGGCCCCCTCATTCCGTTAAGCCTTCATGGGGAAGCGATGTTTCAGCGGCTCCCCCAGGAACAGTTCTATATCTATGTCCGGCGTATAGAGGCAAGTTATGCCTTACTGCGCCAGGCCAGGGAGAGAATTGAGAATGAATAACGCGGCGCTGCAAAACCACTTTTTTTGGGGTACCCGATCCCCTCTTTCTACTCTCATCGGAGCAGGGCTAATTATCATGGCTTCAAGCCGTACCGTCTTTGCCCTGGTAACCCTGGGCGCTCTGGTCTGGGTATATGCCCTGACCGCCCTGATTTTCCGCCTTGCCTCCCGGATATTACCGGACAAAGGGAAGGGCCTTGCCTTGGTCTGTTTGTCCGCCTTTTTGGGGAGCCTGTATCATTTCATCTTCTGTCTCATAAGCCCCTTCCTGGCTGCGGAAACCTCTCTGTTCATCATCCTGGCGCCGGTGTACTGTATCGCATCGGGAATGATTCCCCGGATTAAAGCCCTGTCCCTCAAAGACGCCCCGATACAGGCCGGCTTCGAAGCCCTGACCCTGGGACTTTTGATCCTGGCCTTTGCCCTGATACGGGAGCCTTTGGGATTCGGTTCCTTTTCGGTTCCCGGAGGCATGAAGGGAAGCCTGGAGATACTTGGCAAGGGAGAAAACCCCCTCTTACCCGTACAGATCATGAGCAGTTCCGCGGGAGCCCTCTTGCTGTTCGGCTACGGCCTTGCCATATACCGGCGGGAGAAAAAACGCCAGGCCGGCAGGGAAGCCGATGAAAAGAAGGAGGGACTATGAGCGATATACTTATCCTGGCGGTTTTTTCGGGCCTCTCCCTTAATCTGCTGCTTCAAATGGGTTTGGGAATACGGGATATAGGCTCTCATCCGGAATGGCTCGTCAGAAACACCCTCCTTCAATGGGGAATGCTCTTTTTTTCGGTTCTCCTGTTTTGGCTTCTTTTTTCCTATGTTCTTAGCCCCCTGGCGCTGGGGTATTTTGAGTATTTCTTGCTTTTCCCCCTGATAACAGCGGCGGGAAAAGGGCTCGATGTCTTTAGCCGGCGTTTTCTGTTTCCAGGCGGACGGCAGGCCAAATGGATTCCCGGGCAGGTACTCGAAAGTATCTCCTCCGCCGAAGTGTTTCCCCCGGTGACCGCTTATGACGGCCTTATCATAGCCGCGATTATCCTGACCCTGCGCCTCGCCGGTTCCTTTTTGGAAGCCGCGGTCCTTTCCCTGGGGTTTTCCCTGGGCGGCGCGGCAGCCGTCTTTATCCTGAGGGCCATACACCGGCGTTCGTCCCTGGAACGGATTCCCCTTGCCTTGCGGGGGAGGCCCCTGCTTTTCATATCTATGGGCCTTATGTCTTTGATTTTTTCTTCCGTTTCAGCCGTACTTTTACAAGTCCTGACAGGAAGATAGATTTTGATACGGCAAATCAACCCCAAAAAGGTTTTTTTATCTATCATTTCCCCCTTTTACTGGTTATAATCAGTAAAAGCAACCTAAAACTGGACCATAAATTAGTCGAAAATAGGATTATGACAATAACGAAGACGGGCGTCCCTCTGACTTTGATTATAGGCTCACACAATCATATCCCCTACGGGGTGGGGGATGATGAAATAGAGCGTTTTTATTTAAAAAAGCTAAAGCCTTTTATTACCGCATTGAATAAATTTCCCAAGATACAGGCAGTTTTGTACCATTCCGGCCTTTTGCTTCAATGGCTGGAGAAGACCCATTCGGAATATCTTTCCCTTGTAGAGACCCTTGCCGCCCGGAAACAGGTGGAACTGCTGGGGGGGGCGTTTTATGAACCCTTGCTGACCCTGCTTCCCCTGACGGATAAGCTCGGCCAGATTGAACTTATGACCACCTATCTCAGGAAAGAGTTCGGTAAGCGTCCCCAGGGCTGCTGGCTGCCCGCGCTGGCCTGGGATCAAAGCCTTACGGGAGTTCTGCATAACTCCGGCATAGGGTATACTTTCCTCCGGGAGGAACAGTTTATCCAGGCGGGATTATCCGGCGAAGACCTGTATTCCCCCCATATCACCGAGGATCAGGGTAAGCTCATCACCGTATTCCCTATATCGAGCCGGTTAACCAGGGAGTTTACAGAAGGAAAGCTGACCCGCGCCATGGCACAACTGGCCCGGGAGATTCCGTCCGGGAGAAAGCGGGTTGTTTCGGTGTTTCCCGAACAGTGGTCCCTGAAAAGCGAGGATGTTCAGGAAATCGAAGACAGCTTGTTCCGCCTTTTTGAGGAGCTTTCCCAATGCGAATCCTTTGTGGATTTCAATACCCCCGGAAAGCTTTATAAGAGCCGGCAGGGACTGACCAAAGCGTATTTTCCCGATTCCTTTGAAGGAGAATATACGGAAAGTTCGGAGGGCGGAGACGGCAGCCCCCAAATTGACGTGTATCCCCGGCAATTTCTCATTACCTATCCCGAAGCGAACGGTATTTATGCCAAGATGATGTTCATTCACGTACTCATCAACCAACTAAGGGGGGACAAGTCCCGTAAACGTAATGCCAGGGAATCGCTGTGGAAAGCCCAGGGATTGGATTCTTTCTACCGGAGACCCGGAGGCGGGATATACCGGAACACGATCAGGAATGCCGCCTACCGGGCCTTGATAGGGGCCGAGAAGCTCACCCGTGAAAAGGGCGTTTTTATCCCTTCCCTCATGGCGCTGGATTTTGATCTTGACGGGGAGGACGAATACCTGTTCCAGGACGAGTACATCAACTGCTACGTGAAGACCCTGGGGGCCGGGGTTTTTGAGCTTGATTATCTGCCCAAGACTTGGAATTACCTTGCCACGCTGGAAATCCGGGAACCCGGCGCCAGGGAAGGCCGGTTCAGGACCGGGTTCGCCGATTTCCTGTCGCCTCCCGGCTTTCCTGTTCAAGCTATGACAGCCGCCAGCCCTCCAGATTTTCCGGGCCGCTGCTGTGTCCTGGAGCGCTACGAAGTCCTTGAAGCGGACAAGGCCCATAAGAAAGCCGTTTTCCGTCTTCCTCCCAATACAGCCCTGCCCTTCGGTTCTGTGGAGATTAAAAAGACCTACCGCCTTAGCCAAGACTCCCTTTCGGTTATGTATCTCCTGACCAACCAGGGCGGCGCGGAACTGAGGTTCAACTTTATCCCCCGTCTTGACCTGTCCTTTCCCGGAGAGGGCGAGAGTTATCAGCGTATCCTCAAGCCGGGCGGCAAGGCGCAAGATGCCCTCCCCGGTGCGGAAGGAACCATACCGGACACCGCGGGGGTTGAATTCAGGGACCTGAAAAACGAAGTGATCCTTACCCTGGAATCAGACCGGAACTTCAACGCCTTCATACAACCCACCAGGGTTTCCTGCCCTGGCCACAGCAGGAAAGCGCCGCTCTATCAGTCTACCTGTGTCCTTCCGGTAACTGCGGTTGTCCTTAAAGG
>JAISOQ010000177.1 GCA_031275515.1 Treponema sp.
TATCGGGGTGGATCAGATCGGGGTTGTCAGAATCGGGGAGCCGGGACCGGTTCGCCTCGTAAATAAGAGGCCACTTTGTGGGGTCTCCATAGGCCCAGGGCCGCCCCGCGATGTTCCAGAAACAGTCTTTAGAGACTGCCCAGGGCCGGACGGTGTATTGAGCGGGCAAAGAGAAGTCTTCTATAACAGGAGGAACCTCTGGAGCCGCTAAAACAGGGGCCTGAACATTGGCGAGGGCGGCGAGGACCTGGTTTGCGGCTTCAACGGCTTCGTCCCATTGTTCCGCAGATCGTTCGATTATCGCCAGATCGTAGAAAGCCTGAGCTTGAATAAATTCATCGGGATACCGGTCGGGGGCGTTTACCGAAACGGCCCAGTCAAGACGGGAACGGGCCGCTTTAATGGCGTCATTTGCCGCCTTGATCTTGAGCTGCAGAGCAACGTATTCGTCCGACAACCGGGCGTTCTTTATCGCTTCCGCCGCATATTCCGAAGATACATCGTAATCCCCGTTATCGTAGGTCTCCCGGGCCAGCTTGATCAGCCGTACGCTTTCCAGATAATATTTATTGTTCCGGATGTTGGCGGGTATTATCCGGTCCGCGGCATCCGAATTGGATATGCCGGCCAAAGTAACCAGAGGATTGATTTCAATACCCTGCGTCCCGTCTTCGGCGAATGTCCCATACATCCCCATCAAAACCAGGGCTATAAAGGCTATACTCCGGTTCATTCGTTATCTCCTTCCAAAATGACTGCCGCTTTCCGGGCCGTTTCATCGCTGTCAGAGGCTTTTGCCTCCGCTTTCTGTAAGGCTTCCCCGGCTGCCCTGCGTTTTTCAGCGGCGGTTCCCGATGCTGCGGCAAATAAAAATTCAGACCGGAAATAGAGTTCCGCCGCCTCCGGGTAAACTTCCTTCTGGAACGAGGTCCCGGCCCGGTCGTAAAGGGTCTGAGCGGCTCCATATTCATCCCGAACCGCCACATTGGCCTTGAGAGCCAAGGCAGCCTGACGCTCCGCACCGGCGGATGCCCGGCGTTCGGCGGCATAGAGCTTCCAGCCGGTCCCCAGCACCGTGTTATACCCCGCCTGGACCTCTTCCGCCTGGCGGAGTAACTCCGCCAGGTCCCCCCCGGCAGCATAGGACAGGGCGTCATACCCGTTAATGACGGCCAAAGCTGCCGTATTGGCGGCGCCATAAGTGCCGGGATCGTATTTTTCAAACCCGTAGTCCCCGATTTCCTGCCAAACAGTATAGGTTTCGGCGCCTGTTTTTAAAAGCCGGAACATATCCAGAGCCAAATAACCGGCGCCGGAGGCAGCGTAATAATCCTGCGCCTCATATAGCCCCAGGGCTTTATCGACGGTATTATCCGCAGACTGGAGGCGTTCAGGGGAGAGGGTAATGATACCCGCCTCCAGGGCCGCCGCCCGCGCTTGGAATATCTGGTCTTCCAAGGCTTTGGCGTATTGGGGCAAGGCCCGGTTGAAAACGTCATCAAAGGCTGCCGCCGCCTGTTCATAACCGGCAGCAGCTTCCTTCACATTCCCCAGGGTATCGGTTTTCTCCTGTCTGCCGGCCCCGGCATATTGCGCCTCCGCAGCCTCCCATTCCCCGGATGCGTACTCAGCGCCGCCAAAGTCAGAAGCCCGCTTCCGGGCTTCTTCCGCCTGTTTCTTAGCCGCCGCAAGGGAATCCAGCGCAGCCTGATCCGGCGGCCCAAGATTGGGGTCCTGGGCAGGCGGAGCAGGCAGGGCGGGCTGAACCACGACAGGTTCCGGCGCCGGAATTTCTTCCACCGGCGGAGGAGCACTCCCACAGGAGGTTCCTCCCAGCAGAATCAACAACCCGAACAATACGCCCGGGCCTTTCACTTTTTTCATAAATCTGTCCTCCACAACATCTCTACACCTAATCTCTCGTAATCTATCCATGTCCCTTCAAGATACACATAAACCATCTGTTTTTCTTGAACTACCCGTTTAAAATACTTAATATTGTGTGAATTTGACAAAGAGAAAAAAATTCGCCGGCATTTAGTCCGCCAGACTTCAGTCTGCAATTTCACAAATTAATCCGAATATTTCGCGGGTCTTTAGATTTTATCGAACTCACATTATGCGGTATAAAAAAATATATTTTTTCCATATTTTCTCCTTGATTTTGTTACTTTTTTGTATATCGAGCCTGTCCCAAAACTAATTGACTGTGCGCTAACGCGCACGGTGCGAACCTCCGGTTCGATGGGACAGACTTGAGCCGCAGGCTCTTGCAATTTTTCAGGCTTTCAGCCTGCGAACCGGAGGTTCGACAAAATTGTGAATTTCAAGGAGGCTTTCCCAAAACTGAATTTTTGGGAAAGCCCCGGGTGATAAAGGAATTAAAAAAAAGAGAAAATGATAGAGTACGTGAACAAAGATTATCTTTTATCCCATAAAAACATCACTGTTCGGGTTGAATATGGAGGAAATGAAAAATTTTTATCACGATAAAACGCATCAAGTCTGGTTGTGGCGGGCAATTGATCATGACCGTAGAGAAGGCAGCAAGCTTTCTGGTACTGGTGGAATTACAGAGGCCGCTTAACATAGGGAAAGTGTATACGGATGGAAACTATGCGTATTATGAAAGTTATTCATCAGAGGTTTTGGTTATAACGAAGAAGAACACGCAAAAGATAGAAAGGAAACATTTATCGTTGAGGAGTTGGTGTACGCAATTAGGAAGGAAAGGTATTCGGTTTTCGAAGACGGAACAAATGCGCAAGATCGTTGTTGGCCTGATAATAGATGTCTGGTTTTTGGGGAGAGTGTGTTTGATACGATAATTTTAGAATATCACCCGGAATGATTCTAAAGCTGTAAGTTAAAGCTGGCCGGCTTGGTTACCGCTATAGACCTTAGCCGTAAATTAGGCGATAATGGCGATGATATTCAAGCCTTGAACAGGGTATCAAAAAATACCGGGGAAAAGTCCCCGCAAGGAGGGGCCTGTGAATATAGCGGTTCGTTATTTATCAAGGTCCGGTAACACGGAAAAAGTCGCCCGGGCAATCGCCGAAGCTCTTGGGGTAGAAGCGGTTTCGATTGACGATCCAGGCGCGTCTGTAATCGAAAAAGAAACGGACATCCTTTTTTTAGGCGCGGCGGTTTACGCCTTTGGTATTGACGATGAGGCTGCGGCTTTTATTCAAAAGCTGGATAAAGCCAATGTAAAACACGCCGCTGTATTCAGCACTTCGGCATTGGTAAAATCCGCCCACTCCTCTATTAAAAAGCTGTTGGCGGAAAGGGGCATTCCTCTGTCGGACAAGGCGTTTCATTGCTGGGGGGAATTCAAATTTACCCGCAAGGGCCGCCCCAATGCGGCGGATCTGGAACAGGCAAAGGCTTTCGCCCGGGAGGTTGTTCTAGGGTTGGAAAATAAGGGGAATGATCCGCCGGCTAAAGGCGCTTAAAAAAGCGGCGCTTAAGAAAAGTAGCGCTTAAAGAAAAGCCTAACGCTGTCCCAGAGCCGCTTAAAAAAGTTTCCCCGTTCAACTTCCTGGGCGGTGATCAGGGGGATACGCTTGAGTTCCCCAAATTCATCGCGGAGGGTCATGGTTCCGGCTATGCTCCCGGCGGGCAGGGGGGCGATAAGGGGATCGATATGTTCCGTCTCCCACCAGAGGGAACCGCCCCGGCCCGCATAGGTGGTCAGCCTCCAGGCATAACTGCCGTCTGTTCCCGCGGCCTCCCCGTCTCCTTCCCAATCGGCGGGGATGAGTTCTACCCGGTTTGTCCGGCCTTTCCAGACCCGTACCGGTTCCTGCGGAAGAGATACCGTTCGCAGGGTCTTGAAGTTGTTGAACCCCCATTCCAGGAGCGTCCGGCCATCCTCGTCCCGGATACGGTCTCCTCCGGGAGAAGCCGGAGCCCCCAGGATAACCGCCACAAACCGGGTGCCTTCCCGTTCCGCAGTCAGGGCGATGTTGTATCCCGCCTCGTCTATGTACCCTGTCTTGAGGCCGTCCACCCCCTCGACTTCGCCCAGGAGGGGGTTGCGGTTACGCTGGATCCTGGTTTTGGGATCGTCCCGGTAGAGCGCCGGTACATTTTCCGCTTTTGGATAGGCGAATTCCATCACACTGTGGTAGTCCTTGACAGCTTCCGGGTGGAGGATAAGGTATTGCCGGCAAAAAGAAGCGAATTCCATAGCGGTGGTGAGGTTGTATTCCGATATTCCCGAAGGTTCCACAAACCATGTGTCCGTCATGCCCAGGGACCGCCCTTCCTGGTTCATCCGTTCCGCAAAACTCTCGATGTCCGGGGCGAACCGGAGGGCTACCGCCACGGCGGCGTCGTTTCCCGAGAAGATCGCCAGGCCCAAAAGAAGCTCCCTAAGGCTCACCCGATGCCCCACGCTAAGGTACATCAGGCTTGACCGGGGCGGCTGGTTTACGGACCAGCTCTGCCGGGGGAGGTCTACGATTTCGTCCAGGGACGCCCGCCCCTGGGCAACTTCTTGCAGGGCAATGTGCATGGTCATGAGTTTGGTCAGGGACGCGGGGGGTATGATGTCGTTCCCGTTTTTATTGTACAGCGTCACTCCTGTCGCGGCGTCCATGAGCGCTGCCGCATGAGACGCCAGAACCGGCGCTTCAATCCCCGGAGGGATGGAGAGTTCCTGTGCATTCAGGGGCGACGGGACGATAAAAGAAACAATTAAAAGAAGAAGGGCAGCCAATTTGCTAAAACTCCGCTTGTCCTACCGCACGGGGATAGGGAATCACGTCACGGATGTTCGCCATTCCGGTGACATATTGAAGAAGGCGCTCAAAACCCAGGCCAAAGCCCGAATGGGGGACCGTTCCATAGCGGCGGAGGTCCAGATACCAGGCGTAGGCGGCCAGGTCCATACCCAGAGATGCCATGCGTTTTTCCAGGGCTTCCAGGTTTTCTTCCCGCTCAGAACCGCCTATGATTTCCCCCAGCCGGGGGATCAGCACATCCATAGCCCGGACGGTCTTGCCGTCGGCATTTTGCTTCATATAAAAAGCCTTAATTTCCCGCGGATAGTCGGTGACGATGACCGGACCGCCGGCAACTTTTTCGGTGAGGAACTTTTCGTGTTCGCTCTGGAGATCGCAGCCCCAGAAAGGTTTGAATTCAAAGGCGGCGGCGTTCTTCTCCAGTTCTTTTATCCCATCGGTGTAGGTGATGTGGGTAAAGGATGATTCCGCCACAGACCGCAGGGTTTCGATGATGCCTTTTTCGATATGGGCGTCGAAAAAAGCCAGGTCTTCGGCGCAGTCCTTGAGAATGACGGTGAATAGGGATTTGAGGAACTCTTCGGCCAGGGCCATATTATCAGGAAGGCGGGCAAAGGCCATTTCGGGCTCTACCATCCAGAACTCGGCCAGGTGCCGGGTGGTGTTGGAGTTTTCCGCCCGAAAGGTAGGGCCGAAAGTATAGACCCGGGAAAGGGCGGCGGCGCAGGTCTCAGCCTCAAGCTGGCCGGACACGGTGAGAAAGGCCTGTTTGCCGAAAAAGTCCTTACTGTAATCCACCGAACCGCTTTCCGTTTTGGCCGGCGCCTTTAAATCCAGGGTGGTAACCTGAAACAGGGCTCCCGCACCTTCGGTGTCATTGGCGGTGATGATGGGGGTGTGGACATACTGAAAGCCCCTGGACTGAAAAAACTCGTGGATGGCGAAGGCCATGCGGCTCCTTACCCGGCCAACAGCGCCGAAGGTGTTGGTCCTGGCCCTAAGATGGGCGATTTCCCGAAGAAATTCCAGGGAATGCCGCTTCTTCTGCAGGGGGTAGGTTTCCGCCGGGGCCTCCCCGATGAGGACGGCGTTTTCGGCGGCCACTTCTACTGCCTGTCCCGAGGCGGGGGACGGCACGAGGCGTCCCCGTATCTCCGCCGATGCGCCGGTGGACAGAGAGGCCAGGACGGCTTCTATTCCGCCGTCCCACCCGTCCCGGGACCGGTCAAAGGTACACTGAATACCCGCGAAACAGGAACCATCATGTATTTCTATAAAAACCAGGTTTTTCATTTCCCGTTTCGTTCTGACCCAGCCGCGGACCGTTACTTCCCGGGAATCCGCCGGGAGGGATAAGAGTTCCTTGATAAGAAGAAAAGCCATAAAAACACTATAATACACCGGGCAGGAAAGAAAAAGGGGATCTTCTCCAGGGCATTGGC
>JAISOQ010000221.1 GCA_031275515.1 Treponema sp.
CCCCGGACTTCAGTCCGAGGCGTCTATGGTCACGACACATCCTTTCAGGGCTATCATCTCCAGCAATGCCGGTATCGCCGTGAGCTCATTCCCTCATGGCCAGCAGGGTGATAACGATAATTTCGATTAAGGGCGGTATGGTTGATTGTTCATATTCCCCTCCAATCTGCCGTTACGGGATTTTATATGTGCTGGCCCCGGGGTGAATTCTGCGCTCTCTTGACATATACTGCGGTCCGATGTCATATTTTAGCTAATGATACAGATTGCGTCCTTAAAGGAGCGGCCATGATGGACGGTGATATTTTGACTATTGAAGAAGTGGCAAAGTACCTGCGGGTTTCCGAGGGGACTGTCCATGAATGGGCGCAAAATGGAGAAATTCCTGCCGGGAAAATAGGAACCCTCTGGCGGTTTAAAAAACAGGAAATAGAAAAATGGGTGAACGCCCGGCTTTCGACACAGGTCATAGAACCTCAATATGGGTCAATACAAATAGAGAACATCGTTTCACCGGATCGCATCCTGTTCTTGAATTATGCCGCTAAACGGGACGCGTTGCAGGCTTTGACGGATAATCTGGCCAAGGCTCCCCAGGTGAAAAACCGTCAGGAACTGGCCCAGGAGATACTCAAGCGCGAAGACCTCATGAGTACCGCCATAGGCCGGGGTATCGCGATTCCCCATGTGCGCCTGGCGTCGATCACGGACCTGGTGGTTTCTGTGGGAATAAGCCGGACGGGCATTGTTGATTTTCAGGCTCTGGACGATGAGCCGGTACGGCTCCTGTTCATGATCGCCGCCGCCTACAATCAGCACGCCTACTACCTCCAGACCCTCTCTTTTTTCAGCGCCCGCCTGAAAAACCGGGATCTCCGGGTCTCCCTTTTGGCCGCCGAAACCCCCCAGGAAGTATACGATCTGCTACTCAAAACTCATGGGGCCTAAGGAAGTCCTTCATCAGGAAAGCTGAATTCGCCTAAAACGTTATCCCTATCCATTTTGCAGGATCGGCTTTGTCGGAGGCAATGAGGCCCGGGGCGACAGGGGCAGTGGTTTCCGCCACAAGCCATTTCCTGCCCTCCGCCTCAAACCGCGCGCCGGGACCGTCCAGGCCGGCCAGACCCATAGCATGACCGTATTCCCGGGAAACCATGATGGCCGCCGGAATGTTGGCGTGTCCCAAAACGATGGCCCAGAGGATGGCCCGGCTGTCGCAGTCTCCCCGGCCTTCCACGGCGGCGCTTACGGGATTTACGAAGTCGCTGCCCGAAAGGTCCCGTTCATAGGCGAAGGACTGCACCCAGGCAAGGGCCCTGGCGGCGATCTCCCGATCCTGCCCGGAAGTATCCGCCGCCGCCGTTCCAGCCGCTTTACCCGGAGAGAACCCGCCCGGCGCGCCCAAGTGCCAGGTCCGTTCCAAGGCGAACGCCGCATCCGCCAGGCGGTCCCAGGCATCCCGGTATATCATGCGGTAGAACCGTATCCAGGCTTCCTTCCATTGGGGACTTTCCGCATAATGGTGGAGTACCGCAAACTCCCGGTCCGCCAGGGATTGGGCCGCTTCGGCGTCAATCCTGTCGAACAGCGCCGAGGCGTTGGTATTCGCCAGGGATACCCGCCGGGAAACTTCCCGGGGAAAGGCGAATTCCGTCATGGGACCCGGCGCCAATTCATCCGAAGGGGCGGGGGCTATCGAATCCAGGGCGGACACGGCCAGGAGTTTGAGCGTCTCTTTATCCGCCGGACCGTAGGCCAGGGCCGCAAGAAGCGGGGGCGATTCCCCGTCTTTTTTCTCAAGCTCCGTACAGAATCCCCAGCCGGAATAGTTTTGCCTCTGTCCTCTATTACCGGACAAATGGTCCCCCTGGGGAAACTCCAGTTCCAGCACTGCCGCCTGCCGGCCCCGGTAGGTAAAGACGCTGACCTCCCCCTGGTTCCCCAGGCGTTTTTGAACATCTTCCACCAGGGCTTGTACTGATCCGTAGATGCCGCCGGAGTAAACCACCAGGTCAACCGCCGCCCCTTCGCCGGAGGTAAAGGAGAACCGGTTCCGTCCGTCGCCGTCCGAGTAAACATAACTTTCGGGAAGGTCTATCCTGAACCCCCAGGTAGGAGAAAAGAAAGGTTCCGCCCGGAGGGCCGGCAGGGAGACGGAGAGAAGAAAGAACAGCCACAAGCTGGCCGGACCTCCCGGAATCTTGAGCTGCGGTGTTTTAATGAACCCATGAAACCGGGAATTCAAATTGAACCTCATAATATAATATAGTATCGGCTGCCGGGATATGGATATTTCCGCCGATGTTTTCAAAAAGGGATCGTTTTGAGGGAGAGCTGATTTTGAAGAAGGTATTGTTTTGAAGCGTGTTGCCGTCTTGTTTGAAAATGACGAC
Organism: Treponema sp.; assembly: GCA_031275515.1. Classification (GTDB taxonomy): domain Bacteria; phylum Spirochaetota; class Spirochaetia; order Treponematales; family Breznakiellaceae; genus JAIRLK01. The sequence continues at coordinate 2,394 of JAISOQ010000221.1, forward strand.
TGCATAGTCCTGAATAAACCCGCCGGTCTGGCGGTCCAGGGCGGGAAAAGGGTGGAGGTTTCCCTAGACTCCTTGCTTGCAGACGAATGGTCTCCCCGGCCTCTCCTGGTTCACCGGCTGGACAAGGATACGTCCGGGGTCATCCTGGCTGCCAAAACCGCGCCGACGGCCGTCTGTTTTTCCGCCCTTTTCGCCGGGGAAAAGGATTCTCTTGTTTGCAAGCGATACCTTGCCCTATGCGCCGGACGGCCGGAACGGGAGGAGGCCCGCATCAGGACGGAACTGGAGATACGGGGAAAAGACAAATATGCGGAGACAGGCTACCGGGTTGTGTCTTGCAGAGAGGGATTTTCCCTTTTGGAGTTGGAGTTGGGAACGGGCCGTATGCATCAGATACGCCGGCACCTGGCCCTTATCGGGCATCCGGTTTTGGGGGACGACAAATACGGGGATTTTACCTTGAATAAAGAGCTGCGCAGGACCCGGAGGCTCAAGCGGCTCCTCCTCCACGCCTCCCGCCTCAGCATAGGCGCCGAGGCTCTGGGGTATTCTCTGGA
>JAISOQ010000279.1 GCA_031275515.1 Treponema sp.
CTTTCCGGGCTTTTCAGGGAGACCCTGGGCTTTGCCCTGGAACATCAGGATTTTTTCAGGCTCATGATGGGCCTCTTCTTCTCCGCGCCGGAAACCGCCGCCTTTGCCGCAGGCAGGAAGCTCAGGGAAGAACTGGTTTCAATACTCGAGGGCCTTTTCACATCTGCGGGGACGGATCACGGCAACATGAGGAACCGGCAAAAAATCTACGCCGAGTCCTTCATGGGCCTCCTTGAAATCTGGGGTATCCTCGCGGTGAACAACGAGATAGAAATGGGAGATCCTACCCGTTACAGGATCATCCACCAGTATATGCACGGAATTTTTTCGTAAACCCTTTAAGACCCCCAGGCTTGGGCCTGTTGTTTATATAATTATATACCTAACGGTAAGTATATGGAGGAGACATCATGAATTCAGACTGTGGAATGGATATGGGAGACCGTATTTTCTATCACATTTACCCTCTGGGATTTTGCGGGGCGCCGGAACGGAACGATTTTAGCTGTCCGGCGGGTCCGGGACTGCGTTCCCTTTTGTCCCATATACCCCGCCTTGAGGAGCTTGGGGTAAACGCCCTTTACCTGGGACCCCTCTTTGAATCCACAGCCCACGGCTACGACACCCTGGACTACTACCATGTGGACAGAAGGCTGGGCAATAACGGCGATTTGAAGACCCTGGTCCGGGCTTTCCAGGACCGGGGCTTCAAGGTGATCCTGGACGGCGTTTTTAACCATGTGGGCCGGCACTTTTTCGCCTTCCGGGATTTGGCGGAGAAGCGGCAAGCCTCGGCATACCGGGACTGGTTTTACCGCCTCGACTTCAACGGCTCAAGCCCCCTGGGGGACCCCTTTTCTTACGAAGGCTGGAACGGCTGTTACGACCTGGTAAAGCTCAACGGCCCTTCCCGGAGCGTGAGGGAACATCTCTTTGGGGCGGTCAGGTTCTGGATAGAGGAATTCGGCATAGACGGCCTCAGGCTCGACGCGGCGGACCAGCTTCTCCCGGATTTTATGGATGAACTTTCCACCCGCTGCAAAGAAATAAAGCGGGATTTCTGGCTTATGGGGGAAGTGGTTCACGGGGATTACCGGAATTGGGCCGGGGAAGGAAGACTCGATTCGGTTACCAACTACGAACTCTACAAGAGCCTCTGGTCAAGTTTTAACGACCGGAATTTCTACGAACTCTCCTGGTCCCTCAAGCGCCAGTCGGGGCCGGAGGGTATATACCGGAACCTCAAACTCTACACCTTTGCGGACAACCACGATGTCAACCGGGCGGCAAGCGTCCTGCGAACCCATGCCCATCTCTTTCCCCTCTACGGGCTTCTCTTTACCATGCCGGGAATCCCCTCCATTTATTACGGCAGCGAACGGGGGATACGGGGGAAGAAAGGGAACCACAGTGATTCCGCCCTGAGGCCGGCCTGGGAATCCTCTGATGAAAGACTTCCCCCGGAGAACAGGCCCGCCGCCGGCAGCAAGGCCCTTCCCGGAGCCATAAGGGACTTCATCAGGATCAGGCGCGAAAACCCGGCCCTGCGGGACGGTGATTACCGGGAACTCCTGACCGCCCACGAACAGCTTGCCTTCCTGCGGGAATGTCATGACGGGCAGGCGGTTATTGTGGCGGTGAACAGCGGGGAAAGCAGGAAAACCATCGCCATCCAGGGGAATCTTCCCGAAGGGACAAGCAGGACCCGGTGGCGGGACCTCCTCTCGGGCGCGGAATTTTACTCCCACGAGGGAAGGCTCACCCTTCCCCTGGAAAGCTCCTGGCTCAGGATTCTGAAAAGGGAGTGAAGCCTTCCGCCGCCGCTCCGGGCGCCTTATCCTGGGAGTTCGTTCCGGCTGCCAGGGATTCCGCCCAGGGCCGCAAGGAGCCGCGTCTCAAGGCGGCCCTGGGCTTCCGCCCCGTAAGCCCGTTCCGTCCCGGTAAGGTTCACTTTTTCGTCAAACGCTATCCCCAAAGGGGGCTTCCCCAGGACGATGACCCGCTTCCCCAGATAGACCGCTTCCCGGGGATCGTGGGTGACGGCGATTAAAAGGCGGTTTTCCTTTTCAAGGAGGGCGGCAATCATGTCCATGAGTTCCAGCCTGAGGGGGATGTCCAGGGACTGAAAAGGCTCGTCCATGAAGACAACCTGGGCAGGATAGGCAAAGGCCCTGGCTATGGAAACCCGCTGTTTTTCGCCGCCGGAAAGCTCCTCCGGGAAGGAACCCGCCTTGTCCCCCAGGGATACGAGGTCCAAAAAACGCATCCCCCGGTCTTCCGCCCCGGCCTTCCCCATCCGCCGCTTAATGGGGAGGATCACGTTGTCCAGCGCTTTCATCCAGGGGAGGAGCCTGGGTTCCTGAAACACAAAGGAAGCGGAAGGGGCCGCTTCTATGAAGGAAGACGGGGCGGCCTTCTCCCCCGCGCCGGGACCGGGCCGCAAAAGTCCCGCCAGCAGTCTGAGGAGGGTTGTCTTGCCGCATCCCGAAGGTCCCAGGATAACCGCCGGAGACTCTTCCCCCAGGTCCAGGGAAAAATTCTCGAACAGGGGTTTATCCCCAAAGCTGAAGGAGAGGTTTCTGACGGAAAGCCTGACTGTCCCGGGGGTCATGCGGGGTTTCCGGGCGTATATACAGGGGATTTTCCGGCCCGGGGAAGGACCTTCCGTAAGAACAGGGTCAGCAGGCCCTGGGAGAGGGCGGCTGCGATCACCGTGGCCGCAGTCCAGGCGAAAAGTTCCGGGGTTTCAAGCCGGGCCTTGGCGTTCTGCATACCCGTTCCCAGGGCGCTCAGGGGCTGGACCAGGACTTCCGCGGCCACCACCACTTTCCAGCAGAGGGACAGGGAACTCCTTAAGCCCCCCAAAACAAAGGGCAGAATCGCCGGGAGGTAGAGGTTCAGCAGGGCGTCCCCGGGCGGTATGCGGTAGACGGCAAAAAGCTCCCTGAGACCGCCGTCCACCCCCTGCACCCCCGCGACAGTGTTGGCGGCCATCACCGGGAAGACCATAAGGAAGGCGGTAAACACGGGAGTACGCTCCTGGCCGAACCAGAGGAAGGCGATAAGGATCACCGACATGACCGGGGTGGCGGATATGACCGTAAAGAGGGGCTTTAAGAAGAAACCCGCCCGCCTGTCAAGTCCGGCGGCGATTCCGGCCAGGATGCCCAAAGGCGCGGCTATGACTACCCCCAGAATCACCCGGAAGAAGCTGGAAAGGAGGGCGTGTAAAAAGCGTTCGGTTTTGATGAGGGTGAAAAACACCCCTGCCGCCTCCAGGGGACCGGGGAGGAGGAGGGAACTGCCGAAAAAACGGGCGGCTCCCTCCCAAAGGATCAAAAGGCACAGGATACCCGGAAGGATCCAGAACACGGGCTGTTCCCAGCCTTGAAGTTCCCTTTTCAACCTTACTTTACCGATAAAACGTATCCCCCGGCAGGACGCCGCCTATGGATTCAGGGGCGTATTCCAGAAAGGCCCGGAAGAGGGTTTCGATTGCGGGCCGGGCTTCCTGGGCTGGAATGAACACGTAATTACTTTTGGGAATAGCCGCTTTGACCACCGCGGCCCGGAGGCCCAGATCGTATTTTTCAACCAGCGCGCCGGCTTCGGCTGGATGGGCCGTTACCCATTCGGTTGAAGAACGGTAATCCGCCAGGATGGTCCGTATCGCATCGGGATGTTCCCGGGCAAATTCGGCGTCCACCACCAGGGCGGTCATGGGATAATTGGCCTTGCCCCCGGCGCGTACCCATTCGGCCTGAATGTCCCCCACCGTGCGGAGATCCTGCCGCCCGGACAAAGCCATCGTGGCGAAAGGCTCCGGGAGAATGGCCGCAGGGACACGCCCAGCTATGAGGGACTGGGCTATCTCCGGGTAGGCCAGAGAATAATTCAGCCTGACATCAACTCCGGGTTTTAAGCCCTTGAAAGAGAGGATCCGGCGGAACACATAATCCGGGGTAGCTCCCTGGCCGGCCACTTCCACCGTCTTGCCCTTGAGGTCCTCAATACGGGTAATCGCCGGATCCGAAGTAAGGAGGCTCAACATCCCGGTCCCCACGATGGCGGCGATCTGGATATTCTTGCCGGAAGACGCGATCTTAGCCGCCAGGTTAGGCGGAAGTACGCCGACCTTGGCCTCCCCGGCGATGAACTTCGCCGCCATAAGGTCCGCCTGGGCCAGGGCTTCTGTCTTGATCTGGAAGCCCGCAGCCTGGGGCGGGTTCTCAAAGAGCCGGATCATGCCTACTCCCGAAGGCCCCCGAATAGTGTAGATCGTTAAAGGCGTTACGGAAGACTGGGAAAAAACCGCGTTTTCCGCGAACAATCCCAAGGCGCACAAAAACATTATGGATAAAAGTTTGTTTCTCATAACATCATCATACATAATAAGGAAGTTCTATTTCTAGTACTTTGCCCTGTTTCAAAACCCTTCAGCCTTGAAATTTAATGCGCCCTGCCGCTTTACAGGGCCAGGGCTGTATGGGTCTCCTTTAACTGCCGCCGTATGGGCAGTTTCTGGGGACATTTGTCCTCGCAGATCCCGCACTCCACACAAGCGGAGGCGTCCTTATACTGCATCCAGGGAACCCTGCCTATCATGGCGTAGTTCTGCCGGGCATAGTTTGTGATCCCGTACACCCGGTGGTAATTCATCAGGGTGAATACCTCCGGAATGCTGATCCCCTGGGGACAGGGCATACAGTATTTGCACCCCGTACAGTAGAGCCCCGCCAGATGTTCGTTCTCCTTCATCATGGCGTCGAGCCGATCCTTTTCTTCCCCGTTCAGGGGACCGGCGTCATCCGCCAGGGCGGCGTTCTCCTCAAGCTGTTCCAGGGAACTCATCCCTGACAGGGCGATGTGAAGGTTCGGGTTGGTAAAAACGAACCGCAGGGCCACCTCTGCGGAACTCCGCACCTCCCCGGGAAGCAGGTCCCGAATTGCCTTGGACGGCGCCCCCAGGCGGCCTCCGCCCACAGGTCCCATGACTACCACCCCCAGCCCCTGTTCCCGGGCAAAAGCCATGCCTTTCTCGTTGGAACGATCCAGAATGTTGTACTGGCAGAGGAGGGAATCAAAGACCCCCTCTCCCCTTCGTATGATCTCCAGCAGGTTTTCCGGCGCGTCATGAAAAGAAAAGGAAATGTGTTTTACCACTCCCTGGGATTTCCACTTCTTCACCCGGTCCAGAGGGCCGTCGGGAACGCAAATCATGTTGATGAAAGTATCCAGAGTAATGCCCCAAAAATGGTAGAAGTCGATGTAATCCGTATCAAGCTGTTTGAGGGATTTCTCCAGCCGCTTGTCGTAATCATCCCCGGAAGCGTTTTTAATGGGGTTCTTGGTGGAAAGATAGATCTTTTCCCGGAAAGGCTTAACCGCCTTCCCGGTGATGATCTCGCTCAAAGTATCGCAGTAACCCGGCGCGGTATCGTAGTAGTTGACCCCCAGTTCATAGGCCCGCCTGAGCAGGGCTATGCTTTTCTCCTCATCGTAAAGGGTCTTGCCATCCTTCTCGTAACCAGGGAGACGCATACAGCCGAATCCCAGCCGGGACACCTGGATGCCGGATCTGCCGAATTCTACATAACGCATAGATTACCTCCTTCTATCTTCCTTCTATAATAATTGCAAGCGGGGAAAGCCCCCGCATCCGGCCGGGTCACTGTTCACAGTGACATGATTCCCGCTCGCTGTTCCTAAGTACCGCCTGGGCTCCCGCAAGACGCGCCAGGGGTACCCGGAAAGGAGAACAGGACACATAGCTCAATCCCGCCCGGTAACAGAAATCAATAGTCCGGGGATCGCCGCCGTGTTCGCCGCAGATACCTACCTTGAGGTCAGGGTTGACGGAGCGGCCCTGCTCTGTGGCGTTGGAAATGAGGAATCCCACGCCTTCTTCGTCTATGGATTTGAAGGGGTCCACTTCAAGGACGTTCTTTTCCAGATACGCGGGCAGGAAGGACGCCACATCATCCCGGCTGAAGGCAAAGGTCATCTGGGTAAGGTCGTTGGTCCCAAAGCTGAAGAAATCGGCGTATTTGGCGATATGCCCCGCCCTGATGGCAGCCCGGGGAACTTCGATCATGGTCCCGATCTTGACAGGGATTTGCACTCCCGCCTTGTCAAACACCCTGTTGAGAACCGCTTCCGCATTGGGACGGAGCAGCTTCAGTTCCCGGGCGGTGATCACAATGGGGATCATGATCTCCGGGTTCACCGGGATGTCCTTCTTTACGCAGTCCACCGCGGCCAGCGCAATAGCCTCAACCTGCATGTCGTAGATCTCCGGGAAGGTGACCGCCAGACGGCAGCCCCGGTGGCCCAGCATAGGATTCGCCTCTTTGAGCTTGTCAAGTTTAGGCGCCAGGACTTTGGGACTTACATCCAGGAATTCCGCAAGCTCGTTGATTTCCTCTCTGCTATGGGGAACGAATTCGTGGAGCGGCGGGTCCAGCAGCCGGATGGTTACCGGACGTCCGCCCATAGCCTTGAATATGCCGAAGAAGTCTTTTTTCTGCATAGGGAGTATCTTCTTCAGCGCCGCCTTCCGTTCCGCCAGGGAATCCGCCACTATCATTGCCCGGAAGTAAATGAGCTTCTCCGGGGCAAAGAACATGTGCTCGGTACGGCAAAGTCCCACGCCCTGGGCGCCGAATCCAAAGGCCCGCCTGGCGTCCTCGGGCTGGTCGGCGTTGGTCCTGACCTCAAAGCCCGTAAGTCTGCCCCGCACTGAAGATGCCCGGATGTCGTCGCACCAGGACAGAAAAGTGTTCATGTCCGCAGAGATGCCCGGAGCCACCAGGGGAAACTGCCCTTCGTAGACCTCTCCCGAGGACCCGTCTATGGAAAGCCAGTCCCCTTCCTTAAAGGTCTTTCCGCCTATGACGACCTTCTTCCCCAGGACCGAGACGCCCTTGGCCCCGGCCACACAAGGGGTACCCATACCCCGGGCGACTACCGCCGCATGGCTGGTCATGCCGCCGGTGGAAGTAAGGATGCCCTGGGAGACTACCATGCCGCCTATATCTTCGGGGCTTGTATCTTTGCGTACCAGGAGCACTTTGTGTCCCCGGGCGTGCCAGGTTTCGGCGTCCGCGGCGGAAAACACGATTCGGCCACAGGCGGCCCCGGGCGAAGCGTTAAGCCCCTTGGTAAGGGCCTTGACCCCCTTGAGGATCTTGGGGTTTATCATGGGGTGCAAAAGCTGATCCAGGAGACTTGGGCTCATCCTGAGGATCGCTGTGTTTTTGTCTATGAGGTTTTCTTCCACCATATCGACGGCGCATTTCACTGCCGCGGCCCCGGTACGTTTGCCGTTCCGGGTTTGCAGGATAAAAAGTTTGCCCTGCTGAACGGTGAATTCCATGTCCTGCATGTCCCGGAAGTGATTTTCCAGCTTGTCCTTGATGGCTACAAGCTGGTCGTAAATCTCCTGGTTTTTCTTCGCCAGGGAAGCGATCTTTTCCGGCGTCCTGATGCCGGCCACCACGTCTTCCCCCTGGGCGTTCATGAGGTATTCACCGTAAAATTCCTTCTTCCCTGTGGAAGGGTCACGGCTGAAACAGACGCCGGTTCCCGAATCCTCCCCAAAGTTGCCGAATACCATGGACTGAACGTTGACCGCCGTACCTTTGAGGTCCCTGATTTCGTTGAGCTGCCGGTACTTTATGGCCCGCTCATTCATCCAGGAACTGAAAACCGCATTGACGGCGCCCCAAAGCTGCGCCAGGGGTTCTTGGGGAAATTCGACTTTTGCGCGTTTTTTAATTATCTTTTTGTATTCTCCCACCAGCTTTTCCAGATCTTTTTCAGTAAGCTCCGTGTCAAGTTCTATCCTCCGGGCGTTCTTAACGGCGGCAAGAGCGCCCTCAAAGTCATCGCTGGAGACGCCCATAACAACATCGCCGTACATCTGGATGAAACGCCGGTATGCGTCCCAGGCGAACCGGGGGTTCCCGGTCTGCTGCGCAAGCCCCAGCACCGCATTATCGTTCATCCCAAGGTTGAGAATAGTGTCCATCATGCCGGGCATAGAAACCGCCGCGCCAGAACGAACCGATACCAGCAGAGGATCATTGGGATCGCCGAGTTTTTTACCCATCAGCTCCTCCAGTTTTCTCAGGTTGTCGAGCGCTTCATCCTCAAACCCCTGGGGATACTCTTTATTATTCTCATAAAAAGCGGCGCACACTTCGGTAGAAATCGTAAAACCCGGGGGAACGGGTATACCCAGATTGGTCATTTCCGCAAGATTCGCACCCTTGCCGCCAAGTATATCTTTCATTTTCGCATCCCCTTCAGCGGTTCCACCGCCAAAGAAAAATACGTGCTTTTGATCATCCATGCTAAAGAGCCTCCATAATTACAGTATATATACTTATGAAAAAAAAGTGAACGGGTACGTATGGCAGGAGCAGCAGCCTCAATTTCAAGGTAAACCTTCGTGATGCTTCAGGGTTGTTTTTCCATAGTTTTAGTCTAATCAAGGCACCGGTCAGTTTATCTGTCTGGCATGGTAATTCTGATAAAGATATTGACATAACAGGGCCGCCTAAAGGAAAATACATTAAAGTACCCGCGAAGCCCCTTTATTGCAGGCGGGATAAACGCCGAGGAGTAAAAATCATGGACAGCACGACAAAATTTGTTGCAGACAAGGAAACCATCGCCCAAATGATGGAAAAAGCAGGACTGCCCGCTCCGGAGGAGGTGTCGTCCCTCGACGGAGGCATGTTTAACAGCGCCTATGCGGTCAAGGCCGGGGGCTTTCAGTATGTCGTTAAAATAGCCCCGCCTCCGGGCAGCAAGATCGGGACCTATGAACGGGACATGATGAGGCAGGAGCTTTTCAGCTACGATATTCTTCGGGAAAAAACAAACATCGGCCTGCCCGCTGTTTATTACCGCGATACTTCCCGCACGTTTTTGCCCGTTGACTGGTTTGTCATGGAACGCCTTACGGCGCCGCGTATGCAGCTTGATGAACTGAAGCTGGAAGGGGAAGAAGCCGCCATCGCGCACCGAAAAGTCGCATCCCTGGCAGCATCGTACCACCGTATCGCAGGTACGGGTTACGGCTACCCTCAAAACGGCCTTTTCCCCAAGTGGAGCCAGGCTGTTAAATACATTATTCTTAACTTGATAACGGATGCTGAACGCTATGGGGGCGACGCTCCCTTAGCGGAGGAATGTCTTTTTTACGCCGAAAAATTTTCCAATGTACTCGACACCGCTCCCTGCCGGTATATCAATTACGATCTGTGGGAAAACAATATGTTTTACGACCGCAATGAAAATGACGGTTCGGACGTGCCCGGACGGATCTATATGATAGATCCGGAACGCTTTTTCTGGGGCGACCCCATAGCCGATATGATTTTTCTTGATCCAATGCATATTATACTGGGCGAAAAAAAAGAGGCGCTTGCCGGCTATAATCTTACCGCCGAATTTCCCGTTGACAGTGCGAACCGGGAGCACCAGATCCGCTACTACATTCCCGCGGCGATTTACGGGGCTTTGATGCAGGTTGAGCGCTTCGAGCGTTTTACGCCGGGGGATGAAGGCTGGCGGATGGATTTGATGGGCGCGAAAATGTTTGGCGAAACATCATTGGCCGAGCTTAAAAAGCTGTAACGGGGAGCCGTTTGGCTTTGAAAAAGCCCGATCCCGCCGAAATGGGGAGCGGACGTATCCCGGGCCGTCATGCGGTCTTACC
>JAISOQ010000194.1 GCA_031275515.1 Treponema sp.
AAAGGTATACTTTGGGCTTTTAAGCCCGGTACGGAGTTTTTATTAGCCGGCCCTTGGCAAATTCCTTTTCGCTCTCTTGTATTTTTCCAAATAACAATATAAAATCAAAATAGAAATGAAAGGTTTCCGAAAGGGAAATATAAATGACTGTTGAACTCAACGAAAGGGAACGGATCATCCTTGCCACCCTTGCGGAGAAAGGTTCCGTAGCGGTGCAGGACTTGGCCCGGGACCTGGGGTTGTCGGAAGTGACCATCAGGGCCAGCCTCCGGACCCTGGAGGAGAAGGGCTGGCTGATTAGGACCCGGGGCGGGGCGGCGGCGGCCATGCACCGGGATGTTCTGGAGCGGCAAAAGAAATTCCAGAACGAAAAGAACCTCATTGCCCGGCGGGCTGCGGAACTTGTCCGGGACGGGGACGTGATCATGATCGAGGCCGGGACCACTACCGCCCTGATCGCCAGGTATCTGACGGGGAAACGGGACGTTCACATCGTGACCAATTCAACCCTGGTATTTGCCTTTGCCCGCATGAATCCTCTCTTGCAGATCACCATGACCGGCGGCGAATTCCGCCGTCCCACGGAATCCCTGGTAGGCCCCATAGCCCTCCAAACCATAGGCCGCCTTAATGTGCGTTTGGCCTTTGTGGGCACCGACGGCTTTACCCTGGAACGGGGTATGACCACCCATCTGATGGAAGGCGCGGAAATCGTCAAAGCCATGAAAGCCCATGCGGAAACCACGGTTTTGGCAGCGGATTCCAGTAAATACGGGCGTATAGGTTTTGCCGGGGTCCTTCCCCTTTCGGACATGGACCGTATCATCACCGATGCGAACCTGGGGGGCGAAGCCTTCCGGGAACTGCGGGAGGCGGGGGTTATGGTAGAGATGGCGGCAGGCGGTTAGGAGTCCGGACAAAAGCTGTTTGTAATTTGAATGGAATATAGAGGTGTGATATGGCGTATGTGTTGATTATGCCCCGGCAGGGGAATACGGTGGAATCCTGTGTCATCAACGAATGGAAAGTGGCGGAGGGGGATGCGGTGAACGCGGACACCGTCGTCTGTGTGGTGGAAACCGACAAGGCCACGTTTGAAGTGCCCGCCGGGGAAACGGGGCAGGTTCTGAAACTGCTCTACCCTGGGGGAGAGGATGTCCCGGTGCTCAAGCCTATCGCGGTGATAGGGCAGGCCGGAGAGGATTGGGCGGCGGCTTTGGGTTCAGAGGGAACAGGGGATGCGCCGGCTTCCGGGGTCCCCGCATCTCCGGCAGTTCCGGCGGCGGTCCCTGCGCCGGAAACAGACAGCATGGCGGCGGCCCCCATAGCGGAGGGCGGGCGCATCCCGGCGTCCCCCAGGGCGCGGAACCTCGCCGGAAAAGAGGGGCTTCCCCTGGCGGGGCTTGGGGGCACAGGGCCGGGGGGCCGCATCATAGAGCGGGATGTGGCGGCGGCTCTGGAGAAGCGTCCCCCCCTGACCGCAGCGGCCAAGGCGGCCCTGGCGTCCGGCGGCGGAACGCTCCCGGCCCGGGGATCGGGGCTGGGCGGCAGGGTTAGGGAGGCTGATCTTGCGGCGGCATACGGCGCATCTATGTCCGGCGGCGGCGCCTCTGTATCCGGCGGCGGGGCTTCCCTCCCGGCGGGCAGGGCCGGCTTGGCGGATTTTGGGGAAGGGGCGGTTGCCGAAACCCCCATTAAGGGGATACGCAAACTCATCGCCGACCGGATGTACAGTTCCCTGGCGGAAAGCGCCCAGTTTACCCTGAACGCCGGCGCGTCAGCCCTGCGTATACAGGAACTCCGGGCCAGAATGAAGGCCGGCGCGGGCTATGCCGGAGACGGCGGGGAACCGGCGCTGTCCAAAGTTACGGTCAACGATCTCATCCTGTTCGCGGTTTCCCGTATGCTCCCCCGCTTCCCCTTCATGAACGCCCACAAAATCGGGGATACCCTCAGGACCTTCGAGCGGGTGCATTTGGGAGTCGCGGTGGACACCCCCAGGGGGCTTATGGTGCCGGTCATCAGGAACGCGAACCTCCTGAGCCTGCCGCAAATCTCCGCGGAGGCGAAACGGCTTGCTTCGGCCTGTCAGAAGGGCAGTGTAAACCCGGAAGAAATCACCGGGTCCACCTTTACGGTAACCAACCTGGGGAGCCTGGGGATAACGGGCTTTACCCCGGTACTCAACGCGCCGGAAGTGGGCATACTCGGGGTCTGCGGCATAGAGCTGAAGCCGGTCCCGGCGGACGATGAGGGAACGGATTGCTGCGGGGTCAAGTTTGAGCCCCGCATAGGATTCAGTCTGACCATCAATCATCAGGTGGTGGACGGCGCTCCGGCGGCCCGGTTCCTCAAAGCCCTGGGCCAGGCGGCTGCGGATATAGATCTCCTCCTGGCGGAGGGCTGAAAAATCAGAGGTTAAAGGACCCAGGGTCCTCAAGGAACGGCAATGTACGATACGATAATCATAGGCGGCGGGCCCGGCGGCTATCTGGCGGCGGAACGGCTGGGACAGGCCGGGAAAAAAGTTTTATTAATAGAAGAACAGTGCCTGGGGGGGACCTGCCTCAACGCGGGCTGCATCCCCACCAAGACTCTGCTTAACTCGGCAAAACACTACGTCCATGCCAAAGAAGCCGGAAAGTTCGGCGTCGCCGCGGAAAAGGTGTCTTTTGACTGGGCGGCCATGCAGAGGTGGAAAGCCGAAGTGGTGGAAAAGCTGAGGGGCGGCGTAGCTTTTCAGATGAAGCGTTTCGGCGTGGACGTGGCAGAAGGCCGGGGAGAACTCCTGGCGGCGCCCGCCGGGGACAAGCCGGGGAAAGTCCGGGTGAGCTTCCCCTCCGGAGAAGATGCCTGCCGGGAACACGAAGGCCGGACCATCCTGATCTGCGCCGGTTCGGTCCCGGCCCTGCCCCCCATACCGGGCGGACGGGATAATCCCCTGGTTCTGGATTCTACCGGCCTCCTCGCCATAGAGGGCGTCCCCAAACGGCTTGCGGTCATAGGCGGCGGGGTCATAGGCGTGGAATTCGCCGGTCTCTTTTCTTCCTTGGGCGCGGAAGTTACGGTCATAGAGATGATGGATGAGATCGTCCCCTTTATGGACAAGGAACAGGCGCCTCTGCTCCGCCGGGCTATGAAGAACGTAAAATTCAAGCTGGGATGCAGGGTCGAAAAGATCGAAGGCGCTACGGTTCATTACTCCGCCGGGAACGGCAAGCAGGAACAGGCCGAAGCGGATCTGACGCTCCTGGCGGCGGGCCGGAGGCCGGTTCTCGACACCTGGGGCGCGGAAGCCGCGGGCCTGGACCTTACCTCAAAGGGCGTAACCGTGGACGACAGAATGAGGACCAGCATCAGCGGAATTTGGGCCGCCGGAGACGTAACCGGGAGGAGCCTCCTGGCCCATTCAGCCTACCGCATGGCGGAAGTGGCGGCGGCGGACATCCTCGCCCGGCTGGACGGCGCGGCGGCTTTAAGCCCCCCCAATCGTATGCGTTACGACGCCATACCCTGGGCGGTTTACGGGCTTACCGAAGCCGCCGGAGTCGGCCTCACCGAACAGGAAGCCGCCGCAAAGGGGATCGCCGTCTTCAAGGCGTCCCTTCCCATGCGGGCCTCCGGCCGTTTTGCCGCGGAGAACACCTTTGCCGGGCAGGGGGCGGTCAAGGTCATCGCCTGCGCCAATACCCGGCGCATTCTGGGCGTTCATGCAGTCGGGGTCTATGCATCGGAATTCATCTGGGGCGGCGCGGCTCTTATCGAACAGGAACTGGGGATAGAAGACGTAAAGCAGCTTATCTTCCCCCATCCTACGGTATGCGAACTTATTCGGGACGCGGTATGGGAATTAAGTCCCCCGGATGTCCGTCCGGCAGCAAAAACGGAGGGCCGGCCCTGACGCGAAACCGCGCAAGTGATAGGAGGGGCGCCGTCAGGCGGCCCCCGCAAGCCCGCGCAAGCGGGGTGAGGAGGCCGGAGCGTGGACCCGCAGGGTCCTTAGCGGAGCCCCGGATAGCCCGGTCCGGCGCCTGCGCCGGATGCGCCCGAATTCCAAAACAAAATTGACGGTTTTAGTGTCCGGATACGGGTACTAATACTACAAATGACAAGGAGAGACAAAATGCCTAAATCAATCCTGGTAAACCCCAAGGATGTACGGAAACCGGAGACGCTCAAAATCAGGGACATTCCGGTTAATCAATATAAACCGGATGTCAAGAAAGAAACGGCGCTTTACGGCAAGGACCGGCTCAAACGGATCTGGTACGACATGGCGACTATCCGGGCTTTCGAGAATATGCTTAATTCCTTCAAGACCCAGGGGGCCTGGAACGGGATCGAGTACAACCACAAGGGGCCGGCCCATCTTTCCATGGGGCAGGAAGCTTCCTCTGTGGGGCAGTGCGTGAATCTTACGGTGGATGATTTCATCTTTGGGAGCCACCGGAGCCACGGGGAAATCCTGGCCAAGTGTTATTCCGCCGTCTGGCAGCTTGAAGAGAAGCGGCTTGAGGAGATCATGAAAAGCTTTCTGGGCGGTGAAACCCTGGCGGCTGCCGAGACTATCCCTTACCGGGGGGTGAAGGACCTGGCGGAAAATTTTGTCCTCTACGGGACCCTGGCGGAGATCTTCGCCCGGAAGGCGGGGTTCACCAGGGGGCTTGGGGGTTCCATGCACGCATTCTTTACCCCCTTCGGCTCCATGCCCAACAACGCCATTGTGGGCGGCTCGGCGGACATCGCCGTGGGGGCGGCCCTGTACAAGCGGATCAACAGGAAGCCGGGGATCGTGATTGCCAATATCGGGGATGCCTCTATGGGCTGCGGCCCGGTTTGGGAGGCCATGATGCTGGCGGCCATGGACCAGTACCGCACCCTGTGGCCGGAAAGTTCCGGCGGCGCGCCGCCTGTTCTCTTCAACTTCTTCGACAACTTCTACGGCATGGGAGGGCAGACCACGGGGGAAACTATGGGTTACGGGATCATGGCCCGGGTCGGCGCGGGGGTCAACCCGGAGAACATGCACGCCGAACGGGTGGACGGATACAATCCCCTGGCTGTGGCGGAGGCGGTGGCCCGGAAGAAGGATATTCTTCTGGCGGGCAGGGGGCCGGCGCTTCTGGATACCCTCACCTACCGGATTTCCGGTCATTCCCCTTCGGACGCCTCAAGTTACCGCACCCCGGAGGAGATCAAGCTCTGGCAGGAAGCGGACTCCATCGAAGCATACGGGGCCTACCTTGTGGAAAACGGGATCGCCGGCAAGGACGAGCTTGAAGCCCTGCGGGAGGGGATCAACGCCAAGCTCCTTGGGGTGGTAAAACTTGCCGTTGATGACGCGGTTTCTCCCCGCCTTGGCGGGGCTTTCATCGAGTCCGTGATGTTCTCCAATACTCCCAAAGGAGGGGCGGAGAAGCTGGATGACCGGGAGCCGGAGCTGCTGCAGAAGGTTGAGGAGAACCTGCGGGTCAAGGCCCTGGCGGAAAAGGCCCGGTACGGTTTCGACGCCTCCGGGAAGGCGGTTTCCAAAAACAAGGCTTTCCAGTACCGGGACGGCCTTTTTGAAGCCCTGGTCCACCGTTTTGCCCTGGACCCCACCATGGCGGCCTGGGGCGAAGAAAACCGGGACTGGGGCGGCGCTTTCGCGGTCTACCGGGGGCTTACGGAACTCCTTCCCTACAACCGGCTCTTTAACAGCTCCATCTCCGAGGGGGCCATCGTGGGGGCCGGCGTGGGTTACGCTCTGTCGGGAGGACGGGCGGTGGTGGAGCTTATGTACTGTGACTTTATGGGCCGGGCGGGGGACGAGATATTCAACCAGGCTTCCAAATGGCAGGCCATGTCGGCGGGTCTCCTCAAGATGCCCCTGGTGGTCAGGGTCTCCGTGGGGAACAAGTACGGCGCCCAGCACAGTCAGGACTGGGCTGCCATAGTCGCCCACATTCCGGGACTCAAGGCCATGTTCCCCGCCACTCCCTACGACGCCAAGGGGATGCTCAACTTGGCCCTCCGGGGGACCGACCCGGTGATCTTCTTTGAAAGCCAGCTCCTCTACGACATGAGCGAACAATTTGAAAAGGGCGGCGTCCCCCTGGGCTACTACGAAGTGCCCGAGGGCGAACCGGCGGTACGCAGGCAGGGGAAGGACCTCACCATAGCGACTCTGGGGGCCACCCTCTACAAAGCCCTGGAAGCGGCGAAGAAGCTGGAAGCCGGTTACGGGCTGGAAGCGGAGGTCATAGACATCAGGTTCATCAACCCTTTGAATTACGACAAGCTCATTGAGTCGGTGAAGAAGACCGGGAAGATCCTCCTGGCAAGCGACGCGGCTGAACGGGGGTCTTTTCTCCACACCGTTGCCAGCAACATCCAGACCTATGCCTTTGATTACCTGGATGCGCCCGCAG
>JAISOQ010000202.1 GCA_031275515.1 Treponema sp.
AATGCCCATCGGCATCCAGGACTTTGAGAAACTCCGCACCGGCGGCTATGCGTATGTGGACAAGACCGCCTACATCTACCGGCTGGCCCAGGAGGGAAATCCCTACTTCCTGGGGCGTCCCCGCCGCTTTGGCAAGAGCCTGCTCCTCTCCACCATCAAAGCCTATTTTCTGGGGAAAAAAGAGCTTTTTCAGGGACTTGCCCTGGCGGAGTTGGAACAGGACTGGACCGAATACCCGGTCTTCCATATCGACCTGAATGGTAATGAGTACAAAACCACCGAAGGGCTGGAATCCGGCCTGAACATCAACCTGATTGAACTTGAGGATGTATGGGGTAAAGACCCCCGGGAAGATACGGCAACAGCCCGGTTTCGCGGGCTTATCCGGCGGGCCAGCGAAAAGTCCGGGCGCAAGGTGGCGGTCCTTGTGGACGAATACGACAAACCCCTGCTGGAAACCATGGAAGACCCGGAGCTGAACGAGAAGATATGCCAGGGGCTTAAAGCCTTCTACGGTGTGCTGAAAACCGCCGACCCCTGGCTCCGGTTCGTACTCCTCACGGGGGTAACCAAGTTTTCTCAGGTCAGTGTGTTCAGCGATCTGAACCAACTGCGGGACATCAGCCTGGAAGAAGCTTACTCAGGGATCTGCGGCATTTCCCCGGGGGAGCTTACAGCCAATTTTGAGCCGGAACTAAGGGCCTTTGCGGAAAAGCGGCGTATGACCTACGAGGAAACCCTCGGGGAGATGCAGAAACGCTACAACGGCTACCATTTCGCCAAGGACAGCGAGGGGGTATTCAACCCTTTCAGTATTCTCAACACCCTGGCGAAACAGGATTTTGCCTACTACTGGTTCAGGACGGGGACGCCAACCTTTCTGATAAAGCTGCTGCAAAAGGCGGATTTTGACCTGCGGGATTTTGCGGGGGGCATTACCATTCCGTCTCTGTCCATAGACGACTACCGGATCCAGGGGGACAGTCCCATACCCATCCTCTACCAGAGCGGCTACCTGACCATCACGGACTACAACCGGCAGTTCGATGAATATACGCTGTGTTTTCCGAATGAGGAGGTACGGTATGGCTTTCTCAATTCCCTGCTGCCGTACTATCTGCCTCAAGTAAAGGACAGCCGGGGATTTTTCATTGGGGAATTTATCAAGGATCTCCAGAGAGGGGAAGTGGACGCCTTTATGGGACGGCTGCGGGCATTTTTTGCGGGAATACCCTACGAGCTAAACGACAGGACGGAGCGGCACTACCAGGCGATATTTTACGTGGCGTTTACGCTGATGGGGCAGTATGCGGGAGTAGAGGTGAGGAGTGCGGCGGGCCGATCGGATGCGGTGGTGACGACGGCGGACGGGGTATATGTGTTTGAGTTCAAGCTGGCGCATGAAGGGACGGCGGCGGCAGCGGTAGAGGCGGCATTAAAACAGATAGACGAAAAGGGGTATCTTATTCCCTGGACGGCGAGCGGGAAGAAGCTGGTAAAGGTGGGGGCGGTTTTTGACCCTGCCGCCCGTACCCTGGGGGAGTGGCGACAGGCGGAACAGATGCCCCTGCGGTCCGGGATGCCGGTTTTACCATAAATGGATGTACCCTTAACAGGGTAAGGTCCCTACACTTCGTAGATACACCGCGCTATGGGCATTCTGCGTCCCATCCCGAAAGCCCGGGGAGAAACCTTGAGGACCGGCGGGGCTTGGCGGCGCTTGAATTCCGCCAGGGCGACGGTGCGGATAATGCGGCCCGCCAGTTCAGCATCCCAGCCCCGGGCCGCGATTTCATCTTTGGACAGGTTTTCAAACAGATAGAGCTTGAGGATCTCATCTAAGTCCTCGTAGGGGGGAAGGGTATCCTGATCCTTCTGATTCGGGCGGAGTTCGGCGGAAGGCGGCTTGAGAATGATCGCTTCGGGGATAATATCTTTACCAGCGGCGGCCCGGGATTTTTCGTTGATACGACGGCAGAGGGCAAAGACCTCTGTCTTGAAGAGGTCGCCAATGGGGGCAAGGGCGCCGGCCATATCGCCGTAGAGGGTGCAATACCCCATAGCAAGCTCGCTCTTATTGCCCGTGGTTAAGAGCATGGACCCAAACTTGTTGGAGTAGGCCATAAGCAGGGTTCCCCGGATACGGGCCTGAAGGTTTTCCTCCGCACTGTCAAAGGGACGGTCCTGAAAGACATCCTTCAAGGCGGAAAGAAAGCTGACGTATACAGGCTCTATGGGCAGGGGGGTATAAGAACAGCCCAGGCTGCGGGCCAGTTCCTCGGCGTCGTCTTTAGAGCCTTGAGAGGAGAACCGGGAAGGCATACTGAAACCGGCAACCTTGCCGCCGCCCAGAGCTTTTACCGCCAAATAAGCTGCCAGGGACGAATCTATGCCCCCGGAAAGCCCCAGATGAGCCCGGCTAAAACCGCACTTTCCCATGTATTCCCGTATGCCCAGGATTAAGGCGTTTTCCAGGGTATCCAATTCGGACCGGGACAGGCCAACCTTGAAGGGATCCGCATCTTCCTGCCCTTGGGCATCCCCGGCTGCCGGAGACGCCTCAAAGGTTCCGGGGCAGGCCGCCGGCTCCGGGGAACCGGCGGAATCCCAGAGGACAAGGTCTTCCTCAAAACCGCAGGCGATACACCTGACCCCAGGCCCGGTCCCTTCCGCCGGAACGCCCTGATCCGCGCCAAAACGCGGGGGGCTTACAACGAAGGAACGTCCGTCGAATATGATAGAATCGTTGGCCCCTACAGCGTTGATGTAGACAATGGGGACATCCCCCCGGGCGGAAAGCCGCTCCGCCAGGTCCCGGCGGACCCGGAATTTCCCTGTGTAATAGGGGGACGCAGAGGGGACGCAGAGCAGGCTGATCCCCCGATCCAAGAGGACCCTCACCGGGTCCCTGACGTATCGGGCGCCGGGAATCGCGGTTTCCCGCCACACGTCCTCGCAGATCGCCACGCCTATCCGTTCACCTTTCCATTCAAAGACATTCCATTCCTGGGCGCTCTCAAAATTTCGGGCCTCGTCAAACACATCGTAGGTAGGGAGCAGGGTCTTGAGCTGTTCAAAAACGAGCGTACCGTTCAGGATGACGCCGTATTCGTTCACCAGGGCCTTGCCGCCCGAGTAGGGATTTCTACCCACAAAGCCTATGCCCACCGCTATATTCCGGGGAAGTTCCCGCTGGAGGATACGGACGGCCCGGATATTGTTTTCGACGAACCGGTCCTGGTCCAGGAGGTCCATAGGCGGATACCCGCAAACCGCTAACTCCGGGAAAAGCGCCAGATCGGCCTGGTGTTCCTCCAGGGCCCGGCGGCTAAAGGTGAGAATTTTTTCCATGTTGCCGGAAAAATCGCCGATAGTGGAATTGATCTGAGCAATAGCGATCCGCATGATAGGATGATTTTACTATGAAGGAAAAGGTAAGTCAAATCCTCGCCAGGGCATCGGCGTTTACTCTGAGAACAGGGCCTCATAGGGGAAACTCGAACCTAGGGCGGCGTGTATTTTACTTGGGGAAAAGTAAACGCCGCTGCCCTGGCCGTGCGCTTGCAGGAGTTTACCCGCGGGAATATACTAAAAGCTTATCCGCAAATAGGGAAGAGCCGATGAAGAGGATATGAAACGAGCAGCAGGAAGCGGAATCAAATCATGGGAACTGACGGATGACCTGTGGGAACGAGTCAAGGATTTCATCCCT
>JAISOQ010000031.1 GCA_031275515.1 Treponema sp.
GAAAACAAGGACAAGCTTGAGGAAATAGCCGCCTTCCTCATTGAACGGGAGACCATTACCGGGGTGCAGTTCATGGATATCCTCAGGGACAGGAAGACGGCCTAAGGGGGACGGGGAACAGCTATTGGGCTTCGGACTGAACGCAGCCTGCCGGCGTTGTCACAGGCGGGTGGTTAACCGGCGCTTCCCTAATGATACGCGGGCAGCAATGGTCCATGAGCGGCGATGAGTTCATCCACCATTTTTCTGATGTCGTCAAGCGGCAGTTCCGCTGCCGTGTGCGGGTCCATCATCGCCGCATGGTAAATATGCTCCCGTTTCCGTGTAAACGCCGCCTCAATTGTTAAGATCTGTACGCTGATATTGCTCATGTTCATCGCCGCAAGCTGCACAGGCAGACTTCCTGCATGGCAGGGCGTCACGCCGTTACGGTCAACGAGACAGGGGACTTCAACACAGCAGCCGTCAGGCAGGTTTTCGATAAACCTCTGGTTCAGCACATTGCCTCCGATCTTGTAGGGCGTTCCGGTTATCATCGCCTCCATAATATACGAGGCGTATTCATGACTGCGATCATGGAGCAATTCGCTTTTTTCAACCAGCGATTGATACTCAGTCGTCCAATCAGCAATCTGCTTGATGCAACGGCGCGGGTATTCGTCAAGCGGGATGTTAAACCGTTCAATGAGTTCAGGATATTTTGCTTTTATATAAAAAGGATTGTATTCGGCGTTGTGCTCGCTTGACTCAGTGCAGTAATAGCCCAATTTTTCAATATAGTCAAAACGCACCATATCGCCGTGTTTTTCATGTTTGTTTTTTTCGGCAGCACGTTTTTTTATTTCAGGATACAAATCATTCCCGTCTTTATCCTTAATTTCGAGCAGCCATGCCATGTGGTTAATCCCGGCGATTTTCTCAATCCGCCCCGGAAGTTTATCATCCATCCCAAGTGATTTAAGCAGCGTTTCTGAACAGACCTGGACACTGTGACACAGGCCGACCGTTTTCACACCGGTATATTTCTGCAAAAAACCGGAAAGTATCGCCATTGGATTGGTATAATTCAGAAACCACGCATCAGGACAAACCGCCTCTGCATCATGGGCAAACTCCTCAAGAACGGGAATTGTCCGCAGCGCGCGCATAATGCCGCCTATGCCGAGAGTATCGGCGATGGTTTGGCGCAGTCCGTATTTTTTCGGAATTTCAAAATCCACAACCGTAGCCGGTTCATAGCCGCCAACCTGTATCGCGTTCACGACAAAGTCGGCGTTTTTCATGGCGGCCCGGCGGTTTTCCCTGCCGCAATAACTTTTTATGTCAGCTTTGCCGCCTTTCCCCCGGTTTATCGCCGTCAATATCGCTTCGCTCTGTTTGAGCCGTTCCGCGTTAATATCATACAGCGCGATTTCACTGTCCGCCAAAACCGGCGTTCCCATCGCGTCGCCTAAAACATTTCGCGCGAAAACTGTGCTTCCCGCACCCATAAAAGTAATTTTTGCCATAGCTGGTCTCCTTAAAACCCTTTAGACATTACAGGGGAACAGAAGTTTCCCTGCAATAGCCGCAAAATACATGGAACGAAGAGGGATGTTTCTCCCCTAAAGCCGGCCCTGGGAAATTTTCCATCCGGAACGCTTCCTCTCAGGCAGGCATTACGGATCATAATTTACCCCCCGATGTCGCAATGCCTTGAATAAAGTGTTTCTGAAACAAAAGATAAATAACAATCATCGGCACGCAGGCGAGTATCGACGCAGCCATGAGTTCAGGATAATTCGTACTGAACTGTCCCTGCAATTTTGCCAGCGCCGAGGACAGGGGCATCGAGTTTTGCGATGTATTGACAATCAGCGGCCACAGCAGTTCCTTGAACGCAAACAACGCGGTAAAAATGCCAAGCGCTATCATGCCGCTGCGAACCAGCGGAGCCATTATCAGCAGGAAAGTCTGGCCAATATTACAGCCGTCTATGCGGGACGCTTCCTCAAGATCACCGGGCAGGGTCATAAAATTCTGCCTGAGCAAAAATGTGCCGAATGCGGTCACCAAACCGGGGAATAACAGCGCAAACCAAGTGTTGAGGAGTTTTAACTTTGAAACCATCAGGTATTGGGGGATGATAAATATTTGACTTGGCACCATCATCTGTATTAATATAAGGCTGAAGAAAAATGCCTTTAACGGGAACCGGAGCCGCCCGAAAGCATAACCGGCCATCATCGCGGTAAGGACGGCGCAGATAACACGCCCGGCAATCAGTACGATAGTATTAAGATACAGCCGCCCGAAATTCATGTTTTGCATGACATGGGTAAAAGAATCCATCCGCCATGCGCCCGGAAAAAGCACAAAGGGGCTGATGCTGGTCGCCTCCGTTGTCGTTTTAAAGGCAGTAAGAATCATCCACAAAAAGGGAACAATCATGACCAGCCCGAACACTGAGAGAATAATGAAAAAAACTCCGTTTACGCTGCCCCGGGGCATCGTTTTTCTCCTTTTTGTCACGAATAATGCACCCAATTTTTCTGGATACTCTGCTGGATACCTGTAAGCAGGAGGATTATCAACAGCAGAAGAATGACGATTGCCGCTCCGTAGCCTTTGTTGTTTTCCACAAAAGAGTATTTATAGAACAAATATACAAGGCTCTGTGTTTTCGGCAGGGCGGGATTATTGCGATCCATCATCATAAATATCAAATCAAAAACCTGCATAGCGGCTATGGTCCGGGTTACTCCGACAAAGTATATGACGGGCGAGAGAAGCGGCAGGGTAATAATCACCTGCTGCCGGACTATTCCCGCGCCGTCAATTTCGGCGGCCTCATAATAATCTTTGGGTATTTCCTGAAGGCCCGCCAGAAACAGAACCATGTTATAGCCCAGGCAGGACCATATTCCCACCATAGCAATTGATAAGGTATTGCCGTCCGGCGAAGAAATCCAGTTCACCTGACTAATACCGCATTTGGCGAGCAAAAAATTTATGAGGCCGAAACTGCCGTTATACAGCCAGCGCCACACCATCGCTGCGGCGGCAGGCGCGGCAACCATAGGCAGGAAAAAAACCGTCCGAAAGAATGCCCTGCCCACGATTTTTCTGTTTAGCATGATGGCCAGTATCAGGGCGAGGAGTATCGAGAGCGGCGTTTCCAAAATCGCATATGCAAAAGTGTTGACAAGGGCCCTCCCTATCTGCCTGTCCTGTATCAGCGACAGATAATTCTGGAAGCCCACGAACATATTACCGCGCCCGAAATCCCCTACCTTAAAAAATGACTGCCAGATCGTCTGGAAGATCGGGATTATATTGAGGATAACCAATCCCGCCACGGTGGGTATAATAAAACACAACCCCCATACCGCTTCTTCCTTTTGCCGTTGCGTAATCGCGGACATAGACGCCTCCCTATTGTTCGGCGGCCAGCATCTGATTCATCGTCTGAGCGATGTCACGGCATACATCGGGAACAGGCCTGGTTCCATTCCAGGCGTCGCGGAGTTTTTCATCAGTCATATTATGCCAAACCACAGCGTTTTTGCTAAACGGGTAAAAATGGCCGTAAGGAATTTCATCCGCATAGGCTTTCAGATTAAATGTATCGCTCGTCTTGTACCACGCATCCGATGTTCCGAGAAAGGCCGAAATAGCAATACCGGTGGCGGACAATTTTTCCTGGGCCTCGGAGCTTGATAAAAATTCAAGCAGCTTCCAGGCTTCTTCGGGGTACTTTGTGTTTGCCGCCGCAACCCAGCCGAGGCCGTTGTAGACCGTTGCCCGCGTACCGTCACGGCCTTTGGGCAGAATCTGAATATCGCAGTTAGCAACAACATATTCGTTTGATTTAAACTCCGAAAGCATCCATGAACCGAACGTCCCCATCGCAATTTTTCCCGCCTCAAGCAAAACAGCCGGCGTATTTTCCGCCGTGACATTAAGGCCGGGCGAATATCCGTTTTTTACCAGATCGACAAGAAATTGAACAGCCTCTATCGTTTTCGGATCATCAAACCCAGACTTTTTCTTGTCCCCGCTGATCACCCAGCCGTTATTCTGATAGATAAAATTGTAATACCCTTCCTGGTTAGAAATCACTGCGGCATAACCATAATGATCGGCGTTTGTCAGTCTTTTTGCGGCGTCTGCAAAATCATCCCACGACCATTCATCGGTCGGATACGCAACGCCCATTTCGTCAAATATTTTTTTATTGTAAAAAAGCGCAATGGTATCAAGATCTTTAGGAATACCATAATTTCTGCCATTCAAAGAATACAATTCAACAAGATCCGGCGGAAAATTCGTCATGTCAGCGATGCCGCTTTTTTTTATTCTGTCGGTAAGATCCATCAGCATTCCCGACGATTCATAGCGAATCACCTGATTTGAATGCATCCAGAAGACATCGGGTAACGCCCCGCCGGTCGCCGCCGCTTCAAGCAGAGTCCAGTACTGCTCCCAAGGGGTGATCTCAACTTCCACCTTGATACCGCTCTGGGCAGTAAAATCTTTCAGAACCTGCGTGATACCGCCTTCCTGATTTTTGTCCCAGATACCAAGCTTGTGGGTTACGTTGTTACCCCCCCCCCCCCCCCCCCCATTTTCTGCGGCACTGTCTTTTTTAGCGCATGACGCCGCCACAAGAACCGCAGCCAAGCATAATACTGTAAATCCCATTTTCTTCATAAAATAACTCCTCCATAGTAAAATATCATAATTAAGGATATAATCGCAAAACATAATTGTCAAGAATAATTTCAGATCTATCATCAATAAATTTGGGTGGAGGTCCGTGTCCCCGGCTAAGGGCCGCTCCGCCGTCCCTCAGAAAAATTCCGAATTAACACCACTGGATACATCCTTTACTTTCCCGGCCTTCTCTGCTATTATCACACATATTTTCCATACCCGCTCCGTAGAGGAGGAAGCAAATTGACGTACACATTCAGCGCGGGCCTTGCGCCCCTCACCGGGACGGCGACCAGGGATATTTTCAAACTGTTAACCCGTCCGGAGATCATTTCCTTTGCCGGAGGGCTGCCGGCTGGAGACTGCCTGCCGGTTGACGCCATCCGGGAGATCACCGGGGAGATATTTGCCGACCCTGGCAGGAGTTTAAAATGCCTGCAATACGGCGCCACTGAAGGTTATCCCGGCCTGAGGGAACTGATCATCCCCCTGGCGGAAGACTTAGGCATCACGGGTATAGGGGCAGACAACGTGCTCATGGTTTCAGGAGGCGGCCAGGGGCTGGATCTCCTGTGTAAGGCCTTCTGCAATCCCGGCGATGCGGTACTTGTGGAGGACCCCACCTTTCTGGGTTTCCTGCCCACCGCCCAATCCTATTCCGCCCGGACCATAGGCGTCCGTCCCGGGCAAGGGGGCCTGGACCTTGAGGATCTGGAACGGAAGCTGAAGGAGTACCACCCCAAGCTCGTGTACTGTATCCCCAATTTTTCCAATCCCACCGGCAAGACCTATACCGTCGAAAACCGGGCGGCTGTCACGGACCTGGCGGAAAAATACGATACGATTGTCATAGAGGACGATCCTTACGGACGTCTGCGTTTTGCCGGGGAGCCTGTTCCCGTCATGAAGAGCTTCGACAAGGCGGACAGGGTGGCGTATGTTTCAAGTTTCTCCAAGACCGTTTCGCCGGGGCTCAGGCTGGGGTTCGTCATCGCCCACCGGGACATCATCAGGAAGCTGGCCATAGGCAAACAGGGGGCGGACCTCCACAGCAGCAACCTGACCCAGCTCATCATCAAGACATACCTGGAAAAGGGGTATTTCTTTCCCAACATTGAAAAGAGCCTCCCCATCTACCGGAAACGGCGTAACGCCATGATCGAAGCCTTAGACCGGTACATGCCGGAAGAGTTTACCCACACCAATCCAGAAGGGGGGCTTTTCATCTGGGGTGAATTCGACGCCGCCATAGACACCGCCGAAATTTTCAATGCCGCCATAGCAAGAAACGTGGCCTATATTCAGGGGAATGTGTTTTTCGCCGCAAATCCCCCGGTCAACGCCATCAGGCTGAACTACTCCAACGAGGATCCGGAACGGATAGAAGCGGGCATACGGGTACTGGGAGAAGTTTTTAAGGAAAAAATAGCTCTTTCCAGACCAGGTAACCGAATGTAAAATTATTGAGGCTGTTCCAAAACTAGCGGGATGAACGGCGCCATCATGATCCTCCACGACACCACAGAAAGCCAGAATTCCATCCCTTATCGCTTCCGATGACGTTCCGTGCGTTTTCTGATACCCCGCGCCGGGCAGTTGACAGAATGATGACGAATAAGTAGCATAGAGAAACAGGAGTCATAGTGGCTAAAGAAGAAGCTATTGAAGTCGAAGGGGTCGTCCGCGAAGCCCTTCCAAACACCATGTTCAGAGTTGAGCTGGATAATCAAAACGGTCACCTCATTCTCGCCCATCTTTCCGGCAAAATGCGCAAGCATTACATCCGCATCGTTCCCGGCGACCGGGTACGGATTGCCCTCTCTCCCTACGATTTAAACAGGGGCCGCATCATCTACCGTGAGCGGTAGCCTTCACCTTCAATAACACCCACGTAGCGCCGCTTCCCCCGAATTCAGCATTCGGGTGGCCGCTTTCCCCTGCGTAGGGGCATTTTTCTATGAAGTGAAGGACGATCCGTTTTAATACCGCCTCCTTTTCCGAGTGGTTTCCCTTGCCGTGTATGAGCAGGACCTTTTCCATCTCCTGCCGGCGGCTCTCTTCAAAGAAGGTTTCCAGGGCAGTCCAGGCTTCGTCCCGGTTAAGCCCGTGGAGGTCAAGGATTGCGTCGGGCTTTTTCGTCCTGAGCCTGCGGCGCCGTTCCGCTGTTTGCCGTCTATCCCCTTCCGGGTTTTCGGCGTCCTTGTCATAAACGCCGTTCATCCGGAGCCAGGCCGTCATGGGATCAACGGCGGCCTCCCCTTCCCCGGCGCCGCTTATCCCCCGCTTTTTCCCGGTCCGGGCTGTTCCGGCCTGGGCTGTTTGTTTATCCCAGGCCTCCAAAATATCCCCAAAATCCATACCTTCCACCTCAATAGGGAATAATCCGATCCAGAGGAACCCAGCCTGCCTTACCTTCAAAGGATTCAATATAGGCCCAGGTATCCGTCAAAGAACGGATTCGCACCGGTTCCCCATCCCGGAAAAACGTATCCGGAACACCCCCGTCTTCCGGCGCCCTGAAGGATCCCGTTTCCCGGAGTACCCCGGTACGGCTTTTACCGGAATACAGCACCCGTCCCGGACCGCCGAAAAATCCGTAAAAACCCGCCCCTATCATTCCACATAAAAGAATAACAATACACGTATAACCCCAGGAGGTATCTAAAGTTACGGGAAAAATCTTCCGTCCCCGGCTTTTAACAAGGGCGGCAAAAAGAATGCCTGTCAGGATGAAGGCAGACCCGGCGGTCAAAAACAGGAAAAAATACCGGGGCCTCCACCCTTCGTCTTCGGTGAACCCTAAGCCCAGGGCGGTTTCGGCGGACCTGCGCAGGGGCGCGAGAACCGGACCCGCCGCAAGTTCCCGCTCGTTCAGTCTGAGAACCGCCAGGGCTTCGGCGTACAAGCCCTGATCCCAATACGCCCGGGCTTCTCCCAAGGCCCGTTCATATCCCGTACGGAAAAGCGGGAAAACCGCCCCCGGCGCATCCGGGAAAGGAGGAGCCGGAGGCGGCTCTTCGCCGGCATAGGCCGGATCCCCCTGGGGATGAACGCCGGAATCCCGGTCCGGGATCGGCCCGGGGCTTTCTGCGGGGGGAATCCCAGGCCGGACAGGGAACTCACGTCCAGGGACGGCCAGAGAATCGTCCCCGTATTTCAGGAGAGCGGCGGGCAGGCGGACGGAAGGCCCCTCCAAAGGGATAATCTGGATGCGGAGGACGAACTCTCCAGGCCCGGTCTCCGCTATGCCCAGGGGTTCGACAATGGCGTTAACCGGCGCTTCAATCGGGTACGAAACCGCGGCGGCCTGCCGGACTTTCGCCTTCCCCGTCATCAGGCGGAGCCGTACTTCCGCCTTCCGCCCTATCGTCAGGGAAGAAGGGGCGGGTTCCCATACCGCACGCAGGGCGGCTTCTCTGGCATCGCCCCGGATCAGGGCGGACACCGGAGGACTATAGCCCAAACGTCCGGGGACCCGTACCTCTATGGGGGCAAGGGAAACCGGCCCGTCCTGGCGGGGGATGAAAAAAAAGTCCACCGCCGTCCATTTTTCCTCTGTCCCCGGATTAGCCTCCCTGCTCCCTCCGGTTCGGGGGACGACGAACCGGGCGGCGGTACGAACCCGGTCAGGGACCAGGAAGGGAGGAAGATCGGGAAGCGTGACGGCAACCTCCTGGGGATTCGGATGATTCACCAGGATACGGATCATCCACTCGCTGTAAACCCTGGGGCTTTCCGGAGAAGTTTCCAGAAGCACTTCCAGTT
Organism: Treponema sp.; assembly: GCA_031275515.1. Classification (GTDB taxonomy): domain Bacteria; phylum Spirochaetota; class Spirochaetia; order Treponematales; family Breznakiellaceae; genus JAIRLK01. The sequence goes on from JAISOQ010000031.1 coordinate 8,461, forward strand.
CTTCGGTAATGCCGCCTGGGGGAACGGTTTCGGGAGAAAGGCCGTATTCGGCGTAATAGTCCGGGTCAGGGAAATACCCGGTTTCCTCTGAAAATGCGGGCCAGAGGAAAGGAGAGATAAATACGAAAAATCCTAATAATCCGGGCCCGATACGGAAATATCTTCGACCCATTCCCGGCTTCTCCATCGATCCTGCTCCTTACGACGTAGATAATCAAAAAGGACATTTTTCAAAACATCCTCCCGGGTCTCCTCACCGCTCCCGGCCATATCCCCTTCCGCAGGGGGAACCGGGGCAGAGCCTCCCTGCCGGCTCGCGGACAAGAGGCTTAGTTCCAAGTTTCGTTTCGCTTCGATATGACTGCTGCCGGCTTCCAGGGCCTTACGGAATTCCCCTGCCGCCCCGGCATAATCCCCGTTCCGAAACAGGATTATCCCGCGGTTGTAGTGAATCCGGTACCGCAGTTCATGATGCTCTTCCCCGCCCAGGGACGCCAGGGCCTGTTCCGCCGCAGCAAAACGCTTCAGGGCCGCTTCCCCCTCATCCAGGGAAAGATACATGACCCCCAGGCCGTATTCCCCATAGGGTACAGCCCCGGTAAACGAGAGGGATGCGCGATACGCCACGATAGCCTCCGGGTACATCCCCTGATAATTGAAGAAACTTCCCTCGATTATTTTGAGCTTTCCCAGGGTATCGGAACAGGATACGCCAAGAAGGAGGACCAGGGACAGGGCAAAGACCGCCCCCTGACGCCCTAAAGGAGCGCCTTTTTTACGTTTCACGGCGCCTCCGTTTCTTTTCGCACCCTTTGGACACCCCCAGGGCTGCCAGGGCCGCGATGATGAATATATACGAACGGGAAACCCGCTCCCGCCTGAAACCCACCGATCCCGGCGCACCGGGAACCCGGACCGCCGCCGCGATGTGCTCCGAAAGAAGGGCCGCCGCCTGCTCACGGGTCCCGTCAAGGTATATGCCGCCGGTCCGCTCCGCGGCGTTTCGCAGGGTATCCCGGTGGAGGAAGCTCCGTATGGATTCTCCCGGACCCGCCTCCTGCCTGGGAACTATCCCGCCTGTTTCGCTGCCCAGGCCCACTGCCGCAATCGAGATGTCTGCGGCAAGGGCTTCTTCTACCCCCGAAGAGAACGAGCCTTGAAGGGCTTCTCCATCGGAAAACAGGATGATACGCCTGCGGGTGGGAAAACCGCTCTGAAAAGCTTCGGAAGCCGCGGCAATCAGGGATTCCAGGTTGGTCCCCCGTCCGGTAATGAGGGATGTCGAAAGCCCCTCCAGAAAGGCCGTCACCGCCTCGCTGTCGTCCGTCAGGGGGACGGCGAGAATCCCGTCCCCCTTCCCCACCGCCACGGCAAAGCGGACTCCTCCGGAAGACGCTACCAGTTCCCTGGCCAGGGCCGCCGCCTGTTCCAGACGGGAAGGGGTCCCTTCCCCGCCGTCCCGCACGTCCATGCTTAGGGAGAGATCCAGGGCCAGAACCACATCCGCCCCCCGGCGGAATTCCGGCGCAAGCCGGGTTCCCCAGTAAGGTCCGGCCAGGGCTATGATAAGGCAGGCGACGAAGAGGAGGAAGAAACAAGCGGATAGAAAATACCGGAACCGGAGTTCCCGGAATTCCATTCCCCTCCGGGAGGAAGGAAAGAAGGCCAGAACGCCCCGGCGCAGGCGGTAATGAAGGACCGAAAGGATCGCTAGGGGAACGAGAAGGCCCAGGACCGAAAGCAGGGAGGGATGATCAAAACTCACAGGAAAACCCTCAAAAGCCAGCGCCGTATAAACCGGGGCAAAAGGATCAACGCTAAGGCCGTCAGGATCGCCGGCCTCTGCATGTCCCGGGTCCTGCTCACCGTCCCGGAACGCCCTATAGTCATCTCCGCATCCGCAAGACGGGTAAAGGCCTCGGAAAAAGCCCTCCCGGAAGGGGCGGCGATGAAGGTTCCCCCGCCCTTCCGGGCAATGGCCCGGAGACTTTCCGGGTCAACCCGGGAATCGAAAGAACCGGTCCTGCGGATTTTGAGGACAGGGTCTACATAATCAATGGGGATTTCCCCGGAGGACCCCACGCCTATCACCCAAAGAGACGCCCCGGAAGCCCTCAGAGCTTCGGCTGCGGTCTCAGGATGTACGGATCCGGCGTTATTCTCCCCGTCGGTGATGAGGACCACCGCCCGGCGCGGGGCCGGGGAACTCCGTATATGCAGGGCCGCTACGGCAAGCCCCAGCCCCAGGGCAGTGCCGTCCCCCATCTCCCCTATTCTGAGAGTATCCAGCCGGGAATAGAGAAGCGCCCGGTCTACCGTGGGGGGCAGAAGGAGGCTCGCCTCGTTCCCCACCGCCACAAGCCCTATGGCGTCCCCAGGCCGGTCCCGGGCAAAATCCAGAACCATATCCCGGGCCGCATCAAAACGGTTCCGGCCATCCATATCCAGGCCGGCCATGCTGGGGCTTGTATCCAGCACAAAGAGTATATCCGCCCCCCGGCTGAGCCAGACCACTTCTGTAGAGATGAGCCTGGGCCCTGCGGCTGCAACAAAGAGAAGGAAAACGCCCAAAATTTCGGAGATACCGAGGAGCTTGACAAGCAGGGTCAGGTTCAGAGCGGGTTTAAAGGGAACGCCCCCCGGCGGTCCCAGGGGAATTTCCAGGGTCAGGGCGTCCCTGAAAAACCGGGAAAGCCCGAAGAGGAGGACCGCCGCCGTCAGCCCGGCCAGAATCAGGAGGGGCCGGTCAAACCCCAGGCTCATACCGCCCTCCCCATCCGCTTTCCCGGTTTTGCGGAACCCGCAAGTTCCCCGGCGTCCGGAGGTTCTCCGTATTTTTCCATCTTCCCGATAAAATCTTTCGCCTGATCCAAAAGCTCCGCCGCGCTTCCGCTTTCTATTTCCACGCCGCTGAACCGCAAGGCATCGCAGCGGCGGAAGAAGTCCCGGAGAAAGGGACCCGAAGGCTCAGGGGTAAGGGAAGGGAGAAAAAGAAATTCCTCCCCGGTCATGGCCCGGCAGTTCATCCCGGTAAAAAGGCCCAAAAAGGTTTTAAATTCCGCCGAAAGTTTGTCCAGGACCTCCGGCGCTTTCACCTGGCCGCCTTTATCCAAGACGGCCCGCAGATACCGCAGGGACCTGCCCATAGACCACAGGATACGGCGCCGCCTGAACTTCTCCCGCCAAAGCCTGAAAACCCGCCCTCCCTTGAAGATCAGCAGGAAAAAAACCGTGATACAAAGGACGATTCCCAGGGCGGTTCCATAGATGATTCCCATAGTACCGGGAACCGCCAGGGGCGGCGCCATTCCTGAAAGAACCAGCGCGCCCCCTTCGGCTTCCAGTATAGACGCCACATTCACTTTAAGCCCCGTAAAGGTGACGGAAGCGATTTCTATAGGCGGCAGCTCTATCACCCCGGGCGTAAAGGCCCTGAAATCGACGATAAGCCGGCGGGTCTCCCCCCGGCTTTCCAGCTCTACCCTGGTGATGATCAGGCCCGGCGCGGAGGGAAGCCTGCCGGGATCATCCAGAACCGCGCCTTTAAGCTCCGGCAGGGCGGTTCCCAGAGGCAGCGCCAGCCGTCCCGGATCGCCCACAAAGACCATTTGGGGGATGAGGTACGCCTCGTCTGTCCGAATGTCCGCATCCCGGGCTGTTCCGGGGAAGATGAGAAAGCTCAAAAAAAACAGCAGAAAGAGGGATCTCATCAACGCCTCCGGGTGCGGCGGCTCCGGCGCAGTTCTCCCCGGAAGAAGCGGGCCAGAACGCCTGGGGCGGCATCGGCGGTACTCAGTTCAAGCCGGGCCGCGCCTGAACGCCGGCAGATGGCTTGCCAGAGCCGGGCGCGATCCTCGTGCCATTCGGCCCAGGCGTCGCGGAAGGATGGAGAGGACGCAGGGGCATGGAAGCGATAGGCTGTCTCGCCGTCTTCCAGGGCGGCCAGCCCTATGCCGGGAATTTCTTTGTCCAGGGGATCGGTGAGCCTAAGGGCGATGACATCATGCCTGGCGCAAAGGTCCCTCAGCTCCTGCTCCCAGTCCACACAGAGGAAGTCGGAAATCACGATAACCAGGCTGCGCCGTTTGAGAAGCCGCCCGGCGCCGGACAGGGCCGCCCCCAGACCGCTCCCCCGGCCAGGATTTTTCATCCCCAGGGCGGCGCTTATCATCGCCAGTACATAGGACCTCCCCTTCCGGGGGCTGTAAACCCTGGTGATGTCCCGGTCAAAAAACAGAGCCCCGACCCGCTGTCCCGTCTTTTCCGCGGAAAAAGCGATAAGGGCCGCGGCCAGCACTCCCTGTTCATACCTGGTCAAGGCGATCTTCCCCAGATCCCGGGAGATCCCCCCGGAGTGCATGGAAGCGGAACAGTCCAGGAGGATAAACGCCGTGAGTTCCCGTTCCTCCCGGTAAAGTTTAACAAAGGGTTTCCCGAACCGGGCGCTTACGTTCCAGTCTATAGAGCGGATGTCGTCCCCTGCTTCGTACTGCCTGACCTCATCGAATTCCATCCCCTGGCCCCTGAAAACCGAAGCGAATTCCCCGGCAAGAAGATCTTCCGCCAGGTCCCGGGAAAGGAGGTTAAAGGCGGCTATTTTTTGCAGAAGTTCGTGGCGTTCCATGGCAAGGGCTTTAGGGCGCCGGGACCAGGGCCAGAATCCGGGAAATCACCCCGTCGGCGTCCAGGCCCTCGGCTTCGGCTTCGTAGGAAAGGACAATGCGGTGCCTCAAAACCGGGAAGGCGGCGGCCTTCACATCCCCGGGGGTCACGAAAGAGCGGCCTTCAAACAAAGCCCGGATACGGCAGCAGCGATAAAGGGCTATGGAAGCCCGGGGGGAGGCTCCAAAGGCGATGTACCGGTAAAGCCCCTCCCGGTCCTGCCGCCCTCCCTCTCCGGATCGGGGAACTCCCAGGCCCGGCCCTTTGTGGGCAGGCGGCCTGGTGGCGGCGGCCACTGACACCAGATACTCGGTGATACGCCGGTCTATGCGCACTGCACAAGCGGCGGCTCCCAGGACCTCCCGAAAGGAAGGGCCCAGTACCGGCCTTAAAGGAGGAAACGCACCCTCGGCGTCCCCCCCGGCCTGCTGTTCCACGATGCGCGTCTCCTCGTCAAGCCGGGGATACCGGACAAGCAGCTTGAGGAAGAACCGGTCAAGCTGGGCCTCCGGCAGGGCATAGGTTCCCTCATGCTCAATAGGATTTTGGGTGGCCAGGACTAGGAAAGGCTCAGGGAGGGGATAGGTGGTTTCCCCTATGGTCACCTGCCGCTCCTCCATAGCCTCAAGCAGAGCCGACTGGACCTTGGCCGGCGCCCGGTTAATTTCGTCCGCCAGGATCACATTGGCAAAAACCGGCCCCCGGCGGACCGTGAATTGTCCGGTATTCTGCTCCCATATCAGGGTTCCGGTTATATCCGCGGGAAGAAGATCCGGGGTGAATTGAATTCGCTTAAACTGAAGGGCAGTGATCTCCGCCAGGCTCCGTACTGCCAGCGTCTTGGCAAGCCCCGGTACCCCCTCAAGGAGAATATGCCCCCCGGCGGCCAGGGCCGTCAAAAGCCCGTCGATCATCTCCGTCTGCCCTACGATATGCCGGGCAAGTTCCGTCCGCGCACGCTCCAAGAGCGCCGCTGCCTCCTCGATCACCCCCTGGGGATTTGGGTTACCATTCGCTTCCATTATCATCTATTGTACTCATACTGCCCCTTCATTCGCAATAGGAGTAAAAGGTCCGCGGATTAGGCGAATTAACGCGGATTATTCTTTATAGCCAGACAGGGATTTACCCATACCCTCAGAAAAAAAATTACCTTTTTCCCTCTAAAACCAAAGCGCGGCGCAGGATCGAGCCATATATATACCAGGAGGCGCTTTATGGCAATCCGTCACTCTAAAGATAACAGCTTCAAACTCATCCTGGGCAACCATCAGCTCTTCGCTGAATT
>JAISOQ010000083.1 GCA_031275515.1 Treponema sp.
GCGGAACGGAACACCTCCACGAAAGGCTCTATGCCGGAGATCATCCTGGGGATGGAGAGGATATACATATCGTCCTTAATGGGCAGGGTAAAAGCCCCTTCAAAGGGCGGGGTTCCGTCGCTGAATTCGACGGAGATCCGGTGTTTGGAACCGGCTACCTGGAAACGGTCCCGGTCGCCCCGGAAGAATTCGAGGCCGTTCAGGTCGTCCACAAACACGGTGATCATGTCCGGCGCCCGTATGCCCTGGTCCTGGAGGTCGCGGTTGTCCACCAGGAGCGCATGGCCCCGGCTAAAGATAAAGAGGACCGCCCCCGCGCCTATCCAGAGGACTATGAGGGCGGCGCGTATGAGGGCGCGGCGGCGGGAGGTCTTCTTTTCCCCGGCTTCGCGCCCGGCGTTCCTTCTTGTTTCGGCCATACTATCCTCCTTTACCCGGCTGTGGTTTCGGCGGCGCCCCGCAGGGCCGAGCGGTTCTGCTCGGCGTTAGCCCGCTTGCGCCAGGCGTGGATCACCAGAGCCAGGGCGATAATCGCAAAGCTGAAAGCGTCCCGAAAGTATTCCCCTATCATGGCGTCCCCAAAAAGATTGATCCCCGCCCGGGGAACCACAATGTACATGAGGTGGAGCAGCACGGTTCCGATAAAGACGTTGGTGATAGTGGCCCTGCTCACCGAAGCCCCTCCCACAAGAATGGCGGCGGCGGCGAAGAAACCGGTCTGGCGGTGGGCGTTGTAAGTGGCCATGTTCCCCATGTTCTGAAGGAAGATGAGCTGCCCCAGGCTTGCGAGAATCGTGGAAATGACAATGGCGATGATACGGGTATAGTCCACCGGTATGCCCGCCGCGTGGGCTGCCTGCTGGTCCTGCCCCACGGCCCGCATGTCCTGACCCAGCTTGGTACGCCTGAACCAGATGATGAAGAGGCAAAGCGCGCCGATGATGAGGTAATTGGCTATGGGCAGGGTAATGGTCCCTATGCGCAGGGGGATAAGCCGGTCTAAAGACATGCGCATGGTTTCCAGGTTGAGGGTGTTCCGTATGCCGTACCCCCGGCTTAAGGTGATTGCCAGGGAATGAACGGGAATGATGAAGCCCATAAGGTAGAGGACGATTAGCTGATAGAAGCCGTCCATGAAGAAACCCAGCATGTAGCCCGTAACCATTTCCCGGCCCCGGGCGCGGTTAAGGATGGTTCCCGCGAGCCAGCCCAAAAGGGCGGCGATGGGAACGGCGATAAGGGAGGCAAAGATAAGTCCCGGCACCCCTACGATGTTCCAGTCTACCGCAAAGATGAGGCCGATCTGTCCGGCCATGGCCCCCAGGACCATGCCGAAGTTGATCCCCATGCCGGCCATGATGGGAAGGACCAGGCTGAAGACCAGAAAACAGTTCCGCCCCAAACGGGTAAGTATCTCCTGGAGTATGGATGTCATTGACAATCCCGACAGCGGGACCGCCGCTGCGGTGATAACCATAAAAATGACTACCACCATGTTATTCGCAAGAAAATCCGCCCCTGCAAGGCGGCGGGGATTTTGTTTCATTTGGTTACCTTCGTTTTCCGGGTCAGGGCGTAAATGATCATCCCGTTGGAAATAAGGATGCGGATGACTTCGGACATATCGGTTTTAAGGACGCTGTTGATCACCGAGGGGGTCATGGCCAGGATGCTCTGGAACAGGAAGGTGCCCACTACCACATGGAGGATGGCAGCCTTATTCACCGAAGCGCCCCCCAGGAGTATCGCGGCTACCGCGGGAAAGGCCATGTACAAAGGCGCCTGGTAGAGCTGGATAAAACCGAAACTCTGCTGGTAAACCAGGATGCCTATGGCCCCGTAAACCGTGGAAACCATGACGCTGATGATACGCATACGGTGAACGGAAACGCCTCCGGCCCGGGCAAAATCGGGGTTGGACCCCACCGCGGTCAGGGCTGTCCCGGTACGGCTGTGCATGAAAAGCCACATGATAAAGGCCATCAGCGCGAAAAACAGGATGGACCCGGTGGGAAATTCAAAAACCGGCCCCAGCTTAACTGCCAGAAAGTTATTGAGGATCCGGGACCAGTAGCCGTCCAAGGTGATGGTGGTCCTGAGCCCGTGCCCGGTATACCCCCAAACCATAGTAGGATTCGTAAACGGGAGGATGAGCCACATGATAGCCATGAAGGTTACCGCGGAAAAACCCACGTACATGGCGATGGTCATTTCTTCGCCCTTCACTTTGTTGAGGAGCATCCCGTAGAGCCAGCCGAAAAAAACGGAAAAGGGAAGGCTGAACACAATGGCCATCAGGAAGCCCCCAATACCCGTAAAATGGCACTGCATGGACAAGGCGGCCCCCAAAAGGCCCGCGATGATGCCCACCGGAAGGCCGAAGTTAAGCCCCGCGCCGGCCTGCATCATGGGAACCATAGCCAGGACCATGACCCCGTTCTGGCCGAACCTGACCAGCACGTCTTTGAGGGAATTGTCCACCCGTACCCCCACGATGGGAGCGGCGATAAAGAGCATCACCACAAACAAGAAGATGATCAGCCGGGGCCAGCCGAAGTCAACAATGAATTCGCCTGCCCGTTTTTTAAAACCGTCGTTCATAGATTCCCTCCGGACATCAGGAGACCGAATTCCGCCGCCGCCCTGCCGGGGGGCAGTATCCCCGCTATACGCCCGTTCTCCACGATGGCGATCCGGTCGCAGATCGAGCGGAGTTCTTCCAGTTCGCTGGAAACCATGACGATAGTGGTCCCCCGTTCCCTGTTATAAGAGCGAAGGGTATCCAGCACGATTTTTTTCGCCCCCACATCTATACCTCTGGTAGGCTCGGACACAAAGAGAAGTTTCGGATTCAGGGCAAAAGCCTTGGCAAGGCATACTTTCTGCTGGTTTCCCCCGGAAAGCTCCTTGGCCGGCTGTTTGCCGCCGGTACACTTGATTTCCAGTTTTTTTATGTATTCTTCCGCCAGGGCCCGCATGGCCTTGTCATCCCTGAGGGTGAAAAGGCCGCCGAAATAGGACTTGAGGTACGCCCCCTGATTCTGCATGGCCCCAAAAGCGATGTTCCAGTCCAGGCTTTCGTCCAGGAGGAGGCCCACCCCCCGGCGATCCTCCGATACGGAAGCCATTCCCGCGTCCAGGACGGTCTTGGGGTTCCCCAGAGGTACTTCCGCGCCGTCCAAAAAGACCCTGCCCCCGGAAGGCCAGAGTCCCATGACGCCGTTGGGAATCCCCAGTTTACCCTGTCCCGCAAGCCCCCCAATCCCGAAGATTTCCCCTTTGGCAACCCTAAAGGAAACGTCCCGGACCGTCTCGCCGGGCATGTCCACCCACAGATGTTCCACCCGCAGGGCTTCGGCCCGGTTTTCGGCAGAGAGGGAGGCTTCACCCCGGTCCGCCGGCCCCTGATTCGACATCTCCCGGCCCACCATCCAGGAGGCTATGTCCGGGACCGTTACCCCCTGCACCGGGGTATCCTTGATGATGCGGCCGTCCCTGAGGACCACCACCCGGTCGGCGATCTCGGTTACTTCCCGAAGCCGGTGAGAGATGAAGATAATCCCTATCCCCTCGGCGGCAAGGCGTTTTAAGGCGGCCAGAAGAATATCCGCCTCGCTTTCGGTGAGTACCGCGGTCGGCTCGTCCAGAACCAGGATTTCCACCTGATCCCGGTCTATCTCCCGGGCGATTTCGGTAAACTGCTTGTGGGCTACGGGCATTTCGGCCACCACCGTCTCCGGGTCTATCCTGACCCCCAGCTTGGCGATGGCCCTGCCTGCCCGCTCCTTCATCGTATCCCGTTTGAGGGTGGCCATCCTGTCCCCAAAAACTTCCACTGCGGGATTTTCCTTTACAGGCTCCCGGTTAAGAAGGATGTTTTCATAGGCTGTAAAGCCCGGAACCAGGGAAAATTCCTGGTGGACCATGCCTATCCCCGCTTCCAGGGCGTCAAAAGGACTTTTAAAGGATACCGGACTGCCGCGAAGGTAAACAGCGCCCCCGTAACCGCCGGTATCGGCAATTACGGGCATCCCAAAGAGAATCTGCATCAGGGTGGTTTTACCCGCCCCGTTCTCCCCAACCAGCGCGACAATTTCCCCTTTGTTCAGGGAAAATTTGACATCCGACAGCACCGGCGTCCCGTAGAATTCTTTCGAGATGCCCTCCAGCCGGAGCAGGGGCGAATCGTCAGCCATGAAAACTCCTTACGTTAGGGAGGGGGCAGCCGCCCCCTGCGTCCGGGCCAAGGTCCCGGCCTACCCCCACTACGGGGGCTCCGCCCCCGTAACGCCCCCGCTGGGGGGCCCAAGGCCCCCCAGACCCCCAGGGTTTTGGAACAGGCATCGTACCGGGAAACCTTTTATGCGGCGTCCCGGACGAAATTTTGATCTTTGGCATGAAGGATTACGCTTTAATTTCCGCCCTGGAACTTGATGTTAAAATATTTTTCCGGAACCGTTTGGGCGGTAGTGGGCAGGAAACCCTGGCCCATGATATAGGTATCCATATACACCAGCAAGTGATTCCGGGCGCGGACCCCTGTGTTGGCGTCCACATAGTAAGCTCCGTTCCACTTTGCGCCGGGGGTAAATTCGCCCAGGGCGGCCCACATATCATCCAGGCTGCCCAGATGGGCCCTGCCTTCAAGGATACGCTTGGCGTATTCCCCCCACCCGGCGCTTTGGGCAAACCCGTAGGAGAAAGCCCAGGTGCCGAATTTTCCGGCCCCGCCTTTGGCGATCACCGCTTCTTCGACCTTCTTGAGGATGGCGGGAAAATCCCCCGCCTCGGCGGCAAGGTTCAGCCCCAGGGCGCCGGGATAACCCATGAGAGGGGAGGGAAGGTCCGCTTCCACGAACATCCCGCCGTACTGGAGAAGCTGCCGGAGCAGGGGTTCCGTATGGGCGTCGTTGGTACAGAAGAAGACCGTCTCCTTGCCGTAAGTATTTATCCACTGGGGAGTCTGTTCCAGAATGTACTGCTGGGCCCCGGCTATCCCCACGTCGGAGGTCGGGTCCGGGGCGGTTACAAAGATGAATTCCAGCCCCAGGTCTTTACAGGCGGCCTCGAAGATCTGCCGCCGGAGTCCCAGGGACTCGTAGGACATGTGCCGGGGAAAGGAGATGTGGACGAAAGCCTTGGCCCCAAGCTGTTTGGCCGCCCAGGGAATCGTATAGCCCCGGGAGATAAAATCGGCGTTTGTCGCCAGATCCGCGGCCTGCTGTATGACCAGCGGGTCCTCGTGGGCTTCGGCGGCGATGAGGAGTATGTCGGGCCGCCGTTCCCGGACGCGCCGGAAGGCCTCGGCGGTGCCGGGGATGGCGTTGTTGACGATGATCGCCTTCATCAGGGGATCGTCGGTAAGGGAAACCACCTGGGAAATAAAAACTTCCTGCTGATCCATGAAGTTGTCCGGATAGGTAACATGCTGAATCATACCCCCTTCGGAGACCCTGCCATACCGTTTGATAAGCTCCTCGGCGCCCCGGAGATCATCCTCCGCCTGAGAGACCGTTTCGGTCAGGATGCCGATATGGAAAGGACCGTCAACCTTCCATGTTTTTTCAGCGGCGGTGGTACGAACGGCCTGCCTGCCGCCCCCGGCAAATACCAGGGCAGCGCCCATGATAAGGGAAAAAATCGCCAAACTAAATCGTTTCATTATCCTTCCTTCATAATTAATACTGAGTGAACTGAGATTGTTTCAAAACCCGGCTAATCTTAACACAGCCCCAATTGTTATTGGGTTCTATTTTTCCCTTGTTTGCCGTATCTGTCAATGACCCGGGACCGGCGTATATAGACCTTTTTCACCGTACCGGTTGTATCCCCGGTAAAATCTCACAAAAATTGCGTTTTTTTTCTCCCCCATTAAAGCACGGTGCAAAGTCGATCCGTATATATCTCAGGAGGTTCTATATATGCCTATCCGCCATACCAAAGATAACAGCTTCAAACTCATCCTCGGCAACCATCACCTCTTCGCCGAGTTCCTCAGAGACTTTATCCCTATCCCTGTCCTCAAATCCGTCAGCCCAGACGACATCGAGGACTTAACAGAGCGTTTCCTCCCCCTCAACCAGAACGCCAGGGATTCAGACACCGTCAAGCGTGTCCACCTTAGCGGCGATAATCCCCTTTTCGTCATCACCGTCGTCGAACAGGAGTCTAAAGTCAACTTCCGTACACCCTTCAAGATGCTCCAGTACATTTCCCTCGTCCTGGACAATTATGAGAAAGAACTCAATAACCGGAACGCCCCCTTTACCAAAGACTTCCTCTACCCTCCGGTTCTCCCCATCGTCTTCTACGACGGCCCGGACCAATGGACCGTCAAACGCAGCTTCCGGGACCGTACCGCCCTGGCGGATGTTTTTGGAAAGTACATACCCTCCTTTGAATACGAACTGGTGGACCTGAACCGATACCGCCGGGAAGACCTGATCGGGTTTTCCGACGCCCTGTCCTTCATCATGCTCATAGACAGGGTGAGGACGAAGGAGGGTGTACGGGTACTGGAGAGTCTGCCTCAGAAATACCTTGAAAAATTACGGTTGAAGATACCGGAAAATCTGGGTAAACTGATGGTAGACGTGATAACGGCGCTGCTGGACCGGCTGGAAGTCCCCGGGGAGGGGATAGCGGCGGTAACGGACCTGATAGAGAAGAAGGAGTACGGGACGATGTTTGACGGGTTGGTGGAGAGCGTGTTAAGGGACAAGAGGCAGGCGGTAAGAGCGGCGAGGAAAGAGGCGCGGGAGGAAGCCCGGCGGGAAAAGCTTGAAGGCGCCCGGAAGCAAAAACAAATGGGGGTCCCGCCCGGCATCATTGCCGCCGGTTTCGGGCTTTCCCTTGAAGAAATAGATAGGCTTTAATTCGTGGTTTTTCTCTTCAAAAAAGATGGTTTTGCGGGGTTATGGGAAATTAAAAAATCACGCCGGGAAACCGCCTGAACGGCGGCCCGGCGCAGGATTTTAAACTTTCAGTGAAGGATTAAGTCTTAATTTCCACCCTGGAACTTGATGCTGTAATACTTCTCCGGAACCGTCTGCTCGGTAGTGGGGAGGAAGCTCTTGCCCAGGATGTAGGTGTCCATGTAAACAAGAATCTGGTTCCGGGCGCGGACCCCGGTGTTGGCGTCCACATAGAAGCCGCCGTTCCACTTTGCGCCGGGGGTGAATTCGCCCAGGGCGGCGTAAAGGTCGTTTACGCTGTCCGGTTTGGCTTTGCCGTCCAGAACCCGCTTGGCAAATTCGCCCAGCCCTGCGCTGACCGTAAAGCCGTAGGAGAAGGCCCAGGTGCCGAACTTGCCTGCCCCGCCTTTGGCGACTACCGCTTCTTCAACCTTTTTGAGGATGGCGGGGAAATCGCCCGCTTCCGCGGAAAGGTCTATGCCCAGGGCGCCGGGATAGCCCATGAGAGGGGAGGGGAGGTCGGCTTCCACGAACATGCCGCCGTATTGGAGGAGCTGCCGGAGCAGGGGTTCCGTGTGGGCGTCATTGGTGCAGAAGAAGACCGTGTTCTGGCCGTAGGTGTTCACCCATTGGGGGGTCTGTTCCAGGATGTACTGCTGGGCTCCGGCTATCCCTACATCGGAGGTCGGGTCCGGGGCGGTTACAAAGACGAATTTAATGCCCAGGTCGTTACAGGCGGCTTCGAAGATCTGCCGGCGAAGGCCCAGGGACTCGTAGGACATGTGCCGGGGGAAGGAGATATGTACGAAGGTATCCGCCCCAAGCTGTTTGGCCGCCCAGATGATGGTATAGCCCCGGGAAATAAAGTCGGCGCTGATGGCGAGATCGGCGGCCTGCTGTATGACCAGGGGGTCCTCATGGGATTCGCCGGCCAGGAGCAGAATGTCGGGCCGGCGCTCACGGACACGCCGGAAAGCTTCGGCGGCGCCGGGAATAGCCTGGTTAAAGACAATGGCCTTCATCAGGGGATCATCCGCCAGGGCGACGGTCTGGGAAATGACCACTTCCTGCTGATCCATGAAGTTATCCGGATAGGTAACATGCTGGATTATTCCGCCATCGGAGACCCTTCCGTACCGGCGGATCAGCTCTTCCGCTCCCCGCAGGTCGTCTTCCGACTGGGAGACCGTGCCGGTCAGGATACCAATGTGGTAGGGACCGTCAACCTTCCACGTTTTTTCAGTGGCAGTGGTACGGGTAGCCTGTTTGCCGCCTCCGGCAAATACCAGGGACGCGCCCAGGATAAAAGCAAAAACCATCAAACCAATTTTTTTCATCGTCCTTTCCTCCTAAAATATGAATAAAACAATACTATGCTCATCTTCCCCGGTTATGCCTTATCTGTCAATATGACCGGATCTGGGGACGGTGGAGGGTCCGGCGGGGAGGGTCAACGAAAACAGACGGCGGACAAGGGGATCGGCAAATGCTCAAGGGTTCAAAGCCGCGTTTTTTCTGCGCGTCTTTTGGCGAATACGCAGTAATACTGCCTGTAGAATAGAAATGAATTCAGAAAACAGAACTCCGCCGCCGAATGCGGAACCTGTTCAGTCTTCTTACTCTATCATTGAACTGCGAAAATTCGCTATATAAAAGAGCCTGTCCCAAAACCGTGCGCGGCAGGCGGTTCAGCCTCCCACCAGGCTTGCCAGCAGGGGAATGGCGATGAAGTTCCCTATGGCGCCGCCCAGAGAAGACAGGAAAAATACCAAGAGCGCCCTGGTGATCCGGTTCCGGTATATGCCCTTGAGACTGCCTATGTCTTCCGAGAGGGTCTGGGTATCTATGACCCGGGGTTTCCGCAAGGCGGCTTCCACGATGCCCGAAAAAAGCCCCACCCCTATGAAGGGATTGATAGTGGCAATAGGAGCCCCCACAAAGGAAACCAGGATGGCCAGGGGATGCCCCAGGGCGATAAGGGATCCCAGGGCGGCCAGGGAGCCGTTGAGCATAACCCACCGGAGGAGCATCTCCAGGCTTACCCCGACGCCGGAGCGGAGAAAACCCAGGATGATGAGGGCGGCAATAAGGATGGGGAAGACCCAGCCCACAGCCCTGGACAAAACCGGGGCAGGGGGAATAATATCCAGGCCGGATACATCGGCGTTCTCCTCACCGGCGGCGATCTTCTCCAGATGGTCCCGGATACCTGCAAGGTGGCCGGCCCCCACCACGGCAATCTGTTTTCCCCCGGCTGAGGTCCCGCTTTCCCATATTTTGGCGGCAAGGTACTGGTCCCGTTCGTCGATGAGGGTCTCCTTTACCCGGGGCAGGTAGCCGGCCAGTTCCGACATCATGCCGTCCAACTCGTTACGGTTCTTCAGTTGTTCAATCTCCCCTTCGCTGAACTTTTCCGTAGAGAAGGCGCTGGACAGGAGGGACGCCAGGAGTTTGCACTTGCTCCACAGGCCGCAATGGGTCCAGGCTCTGCGGAGGGTGGTTTGTACCTCCCGGTCACAGAGGGAGTAGGGTATCCCCAGGTCTTTGGCGGTTTCCACGGCGATCTTCATCTCTTCCCCGGGTTTCACCCCCAGCTCTTGCCCCATACGGCGCTGAAAACCGGAGAGAACCAGGTTCGCCATCAGGAGAAAGCCTTTCCCCTCCTTAAACACCTTGATTACGTCCAGCTTTTCCCAGTTTTCCTGCTGGCTGATGGACGCATAGCGTCCGGCGTCAAGTTCAACGCAGACCATGCCGGGTTTTTCCTCCCTGATGGTACGTTCCACTTCGGCTATGCTGTCCCGGGAGATGTGGGCGGTTCCGATAAGGATGATTTCCCGGCCATTTAATTCGATAGTCCGGCGGGTATCGTTCATGAGTACTCCTGTTCTTTTGCAACGGCGTCTAAAAAGCGATGAAACAGCTCGTTTTCGTTGATTACCGCTTCGGTATCTATTAGGCCGCCGGCCATATGATCGTGCCCGCCCCCGGATCCCAAGTCTTTCAGGGCCTCCCGAATGATACGGGCGGCGGAAATATGCGGGTCCCTGCTGCGGACTGAAACATGACGGGTTTTCCCTTCGGTCTCGATAATGATAGTTACCAGGATTTCCCGAAACCGCAGAAAAAAATCCGCCAGAATCGAAATGACTTCCTGGGAAGCGTCTGTATTGCTTATCGAGAAAAAGATGTTTCCCCGGATTTTGGAATTGGCCATTACTGTTTTAAAGGAAGGGAGGTCCCGGATAGAAAGGGAGGTTTTGAGCGCCTTTGCGCTGAATTCCCAGTCGGCCTGGAAAAAGAGCCGGTACAGGGCGTCTACGTCCAGCTTGCTTACCCGGCGGGCGAGGAAATCCGTATCCATCTCTATGCCCATAAGCAGGGCAGTGGCGATGTTTTTCTGCGGCAGGATGCCCGTCTCCTCCCAGTACCGGGCGACCAGGGCGGAACAGGACCCGGAATTGATGTCTATGTCCGTAAACGGGCAGTCCGGCGCCGCCGCATTGCCGTGGTGATCCACTACGCCAAAGAGGAATTCCGTAACCGGCCGTGCGTTGGTATTGGCGGGATTGCCGTCCACTACGATGCAGGGGCATTTGATCAAGTCTCCCCCGGCCGTGTTTTTTACCCGTTTAAGGTCTATCTCCAATTCGGAAATCATGGATTTGAGGGAGTGGCTGCGTATCACCCCCCGGTAGAGCAGATGGGGAGTGTATCCCTGAAGACGGAGGAGTTCTCCCAAGGCGAAGGCCGACGCCGCCGCATCATGATCGGGGAAGTCGTGGGGTTGGATCACGACGGTCCTCTGTTCCCCCAGCAGAGAAAGCAAACGGGCAAAACCGGCGGCAGGGCAAGGCTCAGTCAACATTCAAGTTCCGTTCCTGGATAGTCCATTCGTTTATCCGCCATTCCAGCGTACCGGGCCTGCCTATTTCCTTTACCTGAAGGTAATACCGGTTCGCCAGAATCTGGTTATTCCGGACATCGTAGTACAAGGCCAGGTAAAACAGCATCCTTTGCTTTGTATCCAGGCTCTTTTCTTTATCGATGCGTATAGCTACATCGTTGTCCCCCGAAAGGTCGTGGTAAAGGCGCGTCACATACCATTCCAGGGATTCCCGTTCTACCTGTCTGAGGGCGGTTTGTAGAAATTGTTTGGGGGCTTGCAGCGTTCCTTCCCGCATCCAGTTAGCCGCCGCAAGGAGGGCATAGCTGATTTTTTCCTGGGGGGCCGCAGCTTCCCCTTTGTAGGCTTCCTGGAAGGCGGCCCTGGCTTCGCTCCAGGCATGCCGCCTCATCATCAGCATACCCAGACCCTCAAAGGCAAAATAGTAGGCCGGGTTAAGCCGGATCACCGCCCGGTAATCCTGTTCCGCCCCGTCATAATCCCCTAAATCGTCCTTGATACCGGCGCTGTACACATAGGCCAAGAAATTATCCGGCCCCACGCTGATGGCTTTTTGAAATTCCTCCAGGGCTTCCGGTTTCTTGCCCATGTCCAGGAAGATGTTCCCCCGGTCGTAGAGCACCCAATAATTGTTCGGGGCTATGGTTTCCGCGGCGTCCAGATCCGCCAGGGCATGGGGTAAGGCCCCCGCCTCCCGGTAGATCCTGGCCCGGTCGCTTAGAGGAGTTACCCACCGGGGATAAAGAACGATGGCCCTGCTTAACAGAACCTCTGCCTGCTGGGGCTGCCGCTGATACCGGTAAACCCCTGCCCGCCCTACGAGGGCATCTCCGTTTTGAGGGTCCGCTTCCAGCGCCCGGTCAAAGTAAGACGCGGCGTTCCGGAATGACCGGTTCTCTAAAAATATCATTCCCAGGGCGGTCAAGGCTTCCGCATGGTCAGGCCGGTTTTTGATGATCCTCTCCAGAAGCTGCCGCTGTTCCCGGGTCTTCCCCTCGGCTCTCTCGATAGTGGAAAGTACAAACAGGGCGTCCGGATTTTCGGCGTCGTTGGAAAGAATGGCCTGAATCACCGTCCGGCTTTCCCCGAATTTTCCCGCGGAAAACAGGGCCGATGCTTTTAGCAGCTGAATCCCCGGAGATTCCCGATCCGGTTCTTCAATTTCGTCGAAAAGGGCTATGGCCTGGTCATAGTCATTCTGGCTTAGAAAAGCGGCTATCCGGGTAAGAATGGCTTGAGTACCGGTAAGCTCTCGGACCGGCTCTGATTCCTCCGGTTCCTCCGGTTTCGCAAGATCCAGTTCTTCCGGCGGCCCGTGAGGATCGGCAGAAACCGTTTGGGGCGGCGTGGAACAAGCGGCTATTAGGGCAGCCAATACCAAAGATACTATTGAGCCGGGTATAACACTCTTCATATCAGACATAGTATATGATTAAAATAAAATCGGCAAGTTGAAATGGTTTGAAAAAAAATGTACTTTGAGTTATGGTAATAAAATGAAACGATTTTTCTTTCCCCGTATGGTGGGGTTAATCTTTCTGTACCTGGGAATCTTTGTGGCCCTGGTAATGATCCAATTCACTAAACAGCGTGGATTTATCCGGCATATCGGCGATATGACTGTCTCAGGTCAGTATGGGGAGTCCCCCATCCGGACGGCGGATGTGGGAGGGGAAGCTCCCGGCGCCGATTATCCTCTGGCAGGGGACATCACCGTTTCATTTGGAGGGATGGAATTTCTGCTCCATGATGGTGGAAAATTCTCTTTCTTGCGCTATGCCGGGGGGATGGATTCCATTTTACCTCAAACCATGAGCGTTTACGGCAGTTCTGCGAGTTTCGGTTTTGCCGGCGGGACGCGGCTTATCTTTGATGCTCTAAACGCCGGGGACTCCGGGGAGCCGGAACTGCGGATTACCGGCCAGTTTGGGGAAGAATACGCGGGTCTTGAACTGCCCTACCGGTTCCAGAGGACTTCCCGGATCCGGGATGCGGGCGGCGGTCAATTCATCGTCATGGCCGAAGGAATATCCTACAGATTCGACTCCTCCCGGCTGAACAGCGACCGCAAGGTGGTGATCCTAAACACCGATGAGGCTATAGCCTATTACCGGGCCGTCCCGGAACCCCCGGTGGTGGAACAAAAAGAAATTGCCTTTGATGATTTCATCCTTCCCGCAGCCCGGAATGAAGTTTTGTATAACGAGGCGGTGAACCATTGGCGGGATGAAGCCTATTCCCTTTGGAGCAGATCGGTACGAACTACTGACAACGAGGCCCTGATAGCAGCTTATGTGGGAGAATCCATTGGCCGGGGGGTCTATCAGGAGGCTATGGCTGGTATTCCTTCGGCTTTTCTGCGGAGAGCCTCCTGGACCTACACCAGTTCGGTGTACTTGGGCCGTCTGGACATTGGGCTGCGTTCCTTATCCTCCTTTGACCGGGACGCCGTTGCCCGGCTTTCCTCGCTTATCGCCGCAGGTTCCAAAGATTTTTTTCTCGAATCCCATGCCGTAGAATTCTGCGGACTGCGGGGCTATGACCAGATTCTCGACGGCATTGCGGAACTGGCCCGTTCCCTCGATCCGGCGTCCCTTTCTCCCGATCTCATCCCGGGTATCCTGGAAAGCTATACCGAGTGGGGAATCTACCGCTCTCCGGACAACAATCCTTTTGAAGGCCTCGTTGCAAGCGCATGTCAGATCCTGTATGACGGAATCAAAGAGAACGCCGCCGGAAACCGGGTCCTGTATTTTGACGGCAGCCGGGCGGATACGGAATACAACTTTAGGCTGGGCCTTGCCCTGGATCGATATGGCAGGAGTTCGGGCCGGGAGGAATGGGGCGCCCTGGGCCGCTCCCTGGTTATTTCGATCCTTTCCCTTACCGAAAACGGCAGCTTTCCTGCGGGATTCGCCATTTCGGAGGAGGAAACCGGCGGAAACCCCAAAGTCCTGGACGCCGATCTTATCCCCGACAGGGCCAGGGTCGATTTTCTTACCCTGTACCGCCTCTTTCCCGGCCCCACCTACCCTCATGCCGTCAGGATAGGCGTCCTGGCAGGCAATGTTTGGGCCTGGACCGCTTCGGATTCTGTCACGGTTTCCCAAAAGAACAATATTGTGGACATCGCCGTGTCCTTCCCGGTTGGGGAAACCCACTACATGCTGATTCGGGGCCTGCGTCCCTTCGTAAAGATCCAGATTTACGGCATAGATTACCGGACGGACCCTCGGTTTGAGTACTATGATGCTGCGGGCTGGACTTTTTCATCCTCAGAACAAACCCTGCTCCTCAAGCTGAA
>JAISOQ010000084.1 GCA_031275515.1 Treponema sp.
GCCCTGCTCCCCCTCCCGCTTAAACGTAAGCCCTTCCCCGTCCGGGGCGCGGTCAGCAGTAACCGCGTCGCCTTCCTTAATGCTTCCGGCGATAACCGCCCTGGCCAGGGGATTCTCCAGCTCCGCCTGCATGGCGCGCTTTAAAGGCCGTGCGCCGAACAGGGGATCGCAGCCCCTTTCCGCCAAAAGGTCCTTGGCGGCCTGGGTGAGCGTAAGGGCGATCTTCCTCCCGGCCAGCCTTGAGACCAGGCGTTTGAACTGTATGTCTACGATCTTCCCGATTTCGTCCCTGCCCAGACGGTTGAATATCACCGTCTCGTCGATGCGGTTTAAAAATTCCGGGCGGAAACTCTGCTTGAGGAGTTCCATCAGGGAGGCCCGGAGGTCTTCTTCCCTGCCGGCGGACAAGATCAAATCGGAACCCAAGTTGCTGGTCATGATAATTATCACGTTCTTGAAGTTCACAACCCGGCCCTGGCCGTCGGTAAGGCGTCCGTCGTCCAGAATCTGGAGGAACACGTTGAACACTTCCGGGTGGGCCTTCTCGATCTCGTCAAAGAGGATCACGCTGTAGGGCCGGCGGCGCACCGCTTCCGTAAGCTGGCCGCCCTGCTCGTAACCCACGTATCCCGGCGGCGCGCCCAAAAGGCGGCTCACCGAATGTTTTTCGCCGTATTCGCTCATGTCGATGCGGGTCAGGGCCTTTTCCTCGTTGAAGAGGAACTCCGCCAGGGTTTTGGCAAGTTCTGTTTTGCCCACGCCGGTGGGCCCCAAAAACAGGAAGGACCCCAGGGGACGGCCCTCGTCGGAAAGTCCGGCCTTGTTCCGCCTGATGGCGTCCGCCACGGCTTCTACCGCCGCTTTCTGGCCCACCACCCGCTGTTCAAGCACCTTTTCTAGGTCCAGGTACTTCCCCAGTTCCCCGGACAGCATTTTTGCTACCGGTATGCCCGTCCAGGACGAGACGACAGAAGCGATGTCTTCCTCGCTCACCTCTTCCCGGAGCAGGGACGGCGCGCCCCCGGCGGCGGCCTTCCGCTTCTCTTCCATCTGGGCGGCCAGCAGGGCAAGTTTTTTCTGGGCCTCAGGAATCCTGCCGTGCTTTACTTCCGCGGCTTTGGTCAGATTCCCTTCCCGTTCATATTTTGTTTCTTCGATTTTGAGTTCTTCGATTTGCTGCTTGAGTTCCCTGATGCCCTGGATGTCTTTCTTTTCGTTCTCCCACCGGGCTTTCATGGCGTCCCGCTCCGCGGCGGTGTCGGCGATTTCCTTTTCCAGCTTTTCTAGGCGTTCCCTGGAAGAAGCGTCCTCCTCCCGCGCCAGGGCCTGTTTCTCGATGGAAAGCTGCAACAGTTTTCGTTCCAGTTTGTCCAGTTTCGTAGGCCGGCTGTCCAGTTCCATCTTGAGGCGGCTTGCGGCCTCGTCCACCAAGTCTATTGCCTTGTCCGGGAGAAAGCGGTTCGTGATGTACCGGTCCGACAGTGTTGCCGCCGCCACCAGGGCTTCGTCCTTGATCCTTACGCCGTGGTGTACCTCGTAGCGTTCCTGCAAGCCCCTGAGGATAGCGATAGTGTCTTCCACCGTCGGCTCCGGGGTGTAGACCTGCTGGAACCGCCGCTCCAGGGCCGCGTCCTTCTCGATATGCTTCCGGTATTCGTCCAAAGTAGTAGCGCCTATGCACCGCAGTTCCCCCCGGGCAAGGGCGGGCTTCAACAGATTGGAAGCGTCCGTAGCGCCTTCGGCGGCCCCCGCGCCTACCAGGGTGTGGAGTTCGTCGATAAAAAGGATGATCTTTCCGTCGGAAGCCTGTACCTCGTGGATCACCGCCTTGAGGCGTTCCTCAAATTCACCCCGGAACTTCGCCCCGGCCACCAAAGCGCCCAGGTCCAGGGCCAGCAGCTTCTTTCCCTTGAGGCCCTCCGGCACATCCCCGGCCACAATACGCCGGGCAAGCCCTTCGGCAATGGCCGTCTTTCCTACCCCCGGCTCCCCGATAAGCACCGGGTTGTTCTTGGTCCGCCGGGACAGAACCTGCATCACCCGGCGTATCTCCTCGTCCCGGCCTATCACGGGGTCAAGTTTTTCCTGCCGCGCCAGGGCGGTGAGGTCCCGGCAGTATTTGTCCAGAACCTGATACTTGCCCTCCGGGTTCTGGTCCGTCACCCGGACATTCCCCCGGACCTGCTTCAAGGCGCTGAGGATACCGTTCTTGGTTATCCCAGCCTTCTTGAGGAGTTCCGCCGCCTTCCCTTCCCCGGCGGCAATGGCGATAAGAATGTGTTCGGTAGAAATATAATCGTCTTTGAGAGAAGCAGCCTCGGCTTCGGCCTTGGCCAAAACCTTGGATGCGGCGGAAGAAAAGTAGAGCTGCGCCGCCTCTCCGTACACCTTGGGGCCCGCCCCGATCAGGGCCTCGGCGTCCCGGATGAGCCTGTCCGCCTCCGCTCCCACCTGCTCTATGAGGGGCCGGACTATCCCGTCTTCCTGCCGGAGCAGGGCTAAAAGGAGATGTTCAATCTCAACCTGGGAATGATCTTCTTTTTGCGCAATCACGGAAGCGCTGTTCAAGGCTTCCTGGGCTTTTATTGTAAACTTTTCGTAATCCATAATTATAAAATAAAAAAACCGCGTGAAAACGGCAAGTGCGGCTGGATAAAAACCCACAGGCCCCCTTTTTAAACCGGGGAATCCCGGCCCAAGGGAACCTAAGGAACTGTTCAGAAATAACTTGCCCAAAAGGTCAAGTTATTTCTGAACAGTTCCTTAGCAATTATCCCATTCAGGAAATGGAATACCCGTCTTTGGTTACCGTTACCTCCCGGCGCGCCCCTTTGTGCATCACCTGAAAAACAACTTTTTCCCATTTTTCGGGAAGCCGGGGGATCACCCGGATCTCCCCCTGCTCAACAGAGAATCCGCAGAATCCCTGCACGGCTGTCATCCAGGCGCCGCCGTTTGCCGCAGGATGAGTGCCGCCTATGTAGACCAGGCCGGCGAAGTGTTTGCCCTGCCCGGTAATGTCGATTTCCGCGGATTTGATGAAATAGGGATAGGCCCGGCTGCTGTCTCCTGTTTCGCAGGCAAGCAGCGCGTA
>JAISOQ010000108.1 GCA_031275515.1 Treponema sp.
ACAGTGAACGGCTTCATAGCGCGTTAGGGTATTTGACCCCCGATGACGTGTTTTACGGCAGAAAGGATTCACGGCTTGCCGAACGCAGGGAAAAACTGCATACTGCAAGAAACAACAGGCAGGAGTATTGGAAGGCCCATGCCGCCAATCCCTGACACACCTTATATGCTTGCTTGAAAAACGGCAAGTTCAGCGTGAGCGGTACAGGTTCCACAGCTTTATTAAGGAACGGCTCGATGCCGCGCGTGGAGTCGCCACAATCTACTTGAACCGTTACAACGCGCTGTTCTCTCAAATTTTCGGCAACCGCGACACCGCAGCCGACAAGATATTTGAGTTGATGACTGCCCGTAACGGCGTCTTTTCTGATATTGCATCAGTTAAATCGCAATCATTGCTCATCCTGTAATATCAATGCTATTTGCGACTGTCACCTAATGTATAGCTGAAGTGCAAGAAGTCAGCAGAGGCCATAGTACCGAGAGGGGGAATAGCGGCGGGGTATTAAACCCCAAAAGGGCTACGCCTTTTAAATAGTTCAAGAGAGCACCTTGCCTCATTGAAAATATTACCCAAATTATAATGAGGATGCCGAATGGAGGGCATCCTCATGGGGTTAACAATGCAACAAAAACAAGCGGTAACAAGGACATCCGCAGGAAAAACCCGGCTTCCGCCCATTTGCTGAAATACTGCTTTGGGTTCGATAAAATCTAACGGCCCGCGAATTATTCGGATAAAACTAAAGCCCAGAGTTATGGAAGGGCAGGCCGGGAGGCTTCTTGGATCCCTGGGGGCTTTCAAAAAACCTGCCTGCTTTACTTTTGATAATATAGATTCTGTCTACTTGAATATAGAACCCCCGGACTGCGCGGCTAGCTGTACAATGCCCGATAGACCTCGAAGTACGAAGCCGGTTCTTTCGGGTTCTCCCGGCTTTTAGCCAGGACCGATTGTCTGGTCAGATCGAAAAGGGAATCCCCGGCATCAAACCGTTCCTGGCGGTATCGTTTTTCCTCAACGGCTGGTACAAGGGCCTGGCCGGTTTCTTCGGGATGCCGGGAGGCATAGGCGTAGCCCCAAAGAAGCGAGGCCGCCGAATGTTTCTTCGATCCCCTGGGGATGTACAGGTTGAACGCCTCCTTCACCATGAACCCTTCCGGCAATTGGGGGTTAAGGCGCTCCGCAAAAGCAAGGGCGTCAAAGAAACCGGCTGTATCCAGGGTGGCGATCTCTCCTTCGGCAAAGACGCCTATGGACAGAGGGGATGCGAAATCAATCCTGGGCAGGGGGTTGAAACCCTCGGAAAACTGAACGGGGATACCCGCCCGCTGTAAGGCCATAGAGAACACCTCGATGACCGCAAGATGAGGAAGCCAAACCGCAGGCCCCGATTTGGAGAAGGAAAACAGGATGCGGCAGGTGTCAGGATCCCGCCTGTCCTGAGAAGCCTCTTCAGGGGTTCCGGATGAGGCCGGGGAACTGCCGCCCGCGGCGTTTTCGATTACTTTGCCCCAGCCCGGACAGAGGCCGCAGGGATGCCCGCAGGAGGGCGCGCAGGGCGGCGTGGCAAGGCTGGCGGAGGACCGGCGTTCTTCTTCCGCCAAAAAACCGAGGCCGGTTCCGCTGTTGACGCTGTTCCAGGGAAGGGGAACATCCGCTTCCTTTTTACCCAGAAAGGTTTCCACCAGGGAACGTTCTTTGTCCAAAATGCTGCGCCATACGTCTTTCCTGATGTAGTCGTCCCAGGCGTCCAGGCGGCATCCCCGGTTGAAGGCTTCCTCTATCAGGTCCCCTGCCCGCTCATCCCCCCGGCTGATGATCCCTTCCAGAACGGAAATGAAAGGGTCCTGGATTCCCACCTTGTGGCCCTGGGGTTTAAGGCTCCGCCTGATATATTCGAGTTTTTCCCGCGCCGTATCCTCGTCAATTTGGGCGGACCATTGAAAAGGCGTGTGGGGTTTGGGAACAAAAGCGCCCGCATTGATATTGAAGTTCATGCCGGTCCTGCGGGCCACGTCCCGGATAAAAGCGACTATTTCCTCTTCCTCACGGCCGGTCCTGCCTTGAAGACCCGCGGCCTCCTCATCCAGCCCTTCCACCGGCAGCCCGACCATAAAGTAGAATTTCGCCCCCCGCCAGCCGTTTTTCCGGGCTTCTTTGAGGATGGCGATCACCGAGTCCCGGGAGACTTTTTTGTTAATGGCGAGCTGCCAGGCGTCCACCGGGGTTTCTACCGCGAAAGTAAGGCCGCTCCTGCGCACCGCGGAAATTTTTTCCAGAATGGGAAGGGAAAACGTAGACACACGCAGGGAAGGCAGCTGAAACGAGATGTGGGAAGGGCCGTAGGTCCGGTTCAACTTTTCAAGGAGGGCGTCTATGTACCGGTAGTCCCCGGTAGAAAGGGAGGAAAGGCTGATTTCCCGGTATCCCCCGGATCGGATAAAGGCCTCCGCTTCGGCAAGCACAACCTTTGCGTCTTTCTGCCTCATGGGACGGTACCAGACGCCCGCATGGCAGAAACGGCAGCCGTTGGGACAGCCCCGCATGATTTCTACCGCCCCGTGATGCTGCACCGTCTTCATGCCGGCTACCGGAAAAACCGCCGCCTGAGGATCGGCGGAGGCAAAATCCATGTCCACAGCCCGGCGGACAGCGGTCTTTCCCGGCATCCATACGGATGGGTGAGACGCCATCCGGGAAAGCAAGGCCCCCCTCCCCTCCCCTCTTTTTTTCATTTCCGCCAGTTCTTCCGCCAGGGTAAAGAAACCGCCTTCGGCCTCCCCTATCCAGAAGGCGTCAACAAAGGGCGCATAAGGCAAAGGGTTGGAAACACAGGGACCTCCCAGGATCACCAGGGGATCCTGCCCGGTACGTTCAGCGGAACGGAGGGGAATGCCGGATAATGCGAGGATGGCAAGGACGCCGGTGATCCCAAGCTCGTAGCCCAGGGTAAAACCCAGGAGGTCCAGGTCCCGGATTCTGACGCCCGTATCAAGGCCGTAGAGGGGGATCCCCGTGTCCCCAAGCAGGGCCTCAAAGTCGGGCGCAGGGGCAAAAACCCTGTCGCAGGCGATCCCCGGGATTTTATTCAGCCGGTTGTAAAGGATACGCAGGGCCTGGTTCGACATCCCGATTTCGTAGAGGTCCGGGAAGGCGACGGCCATTTTAAGGGCCGCGTTCCGGATCGCCTCCTGAGAGGCAAGACGGCCGTATTCGCCCCCGGTATAACGGGCGGGTTTTTCGACCTCAAGCAGGCGTTTTCCCAGATCACCTGAAGGATCAACAAAACCGATTCCCATTAATGCTCGTACCGCCGCATGTAAACGCTCAACGACAGGCCTATGCCGGTCATGGCGGAAAGAAGCGCCGAACCGCCGTAGGACATGAACATAAGGGGTATCCCGGTGATGGGCATGATCCCCATAGTCATTCCCACGTTGACAAGAAAATGGAAGATATACATGGCGGAAAGTCCCGCGGTGATGCAGGAACCGTAGGTGTCCGCGGCGGTCTTCATGATCCTTATCAATCTCAGGCAGATGAGCAGGAAAAGCCCGAAGACGATCATGCCGCCCCAAAATCCCCATTCTTCGGAAAAAATAGAAAAAATAAAATCCGTACTCTGCTGGGGCAGGAAGCGGTAATGGCTCTGGGTACCCTGGAGGTATCCCTTTCCCCAAAGTCCGCCGGAACCGATGGCGGTAATGGACTGAATGATGTTCCACCCCGAACCCCGGGGGTCCACGTTAGGATCCAGGAAGACGATGAGCCGCATGATCTGGTAATCCTTGAGGACCTTATGGGACAAAAAGGAAGCGCCCAGGGAGAAGATCACGGCGACGGCGCTGTAGGCTATCCAGTAAAAGTACCGTTTCTTGAACCGGAAATACCCGAACAGGGCGATAGCCAGAACCGCGGCGAGGGCCATTACGGAGATGCCCACAAAGCGGAAGTTCATGAGAATGTCCAGGGACGGCAGGGCGTCCCTGATGATGTAGGACTGCCAGAGGGGTAATACCATGAGGACGCCGGTCAGTCCTATGCAGGCCGTGAGGAAAATCACGTACCGGGCGGAAAGGCCCGCGATAAAAGTCATCACCAGAAGTATGGGGATGAACACTAAAGATGTGCCGAAATCCGGCTGAATCAGGATGAGGCCCATAGGGACGAACACGATCACGCAGGACAGGATAAAACGCATAAAGATGTTCTGGCTTCGTTTTGTGGCGTCCAAATACCGGGCAAGAAAGAGAATGGTAGTAATCTTGGCAAATTCCGAAGGCTGTATGCCGAAGGAACCTATGCCCAGCCATGCCCGCGCGCCGTTTACCTGCCGGCCAAAAAAACAGGTAAAGGCCAGAAGCCCCAGGGTCCCCAGATACAGGTAAATCGAAATGTTGAAAAACCGGCGGTAATTGATTAGGGCCAGGATAATGGCCAGGACAACCCCCCCGGAAGCCCAGATGATCTGTCTGATGTATTCGGTGGACACCGACATACCCGTAGACGTTATACCGGAAGAATAAATAAAAAGAATCCCGAATACGGAAAGGATCATCGCCGCAAGGAGAAGCGCATAATCGATTTCAAGAAAATCCTTCAGCTTCATTATTCCCGGCGTCCTTGTGCAGGCATGATGTACTGTAAGCCCAGGGCGCGGACCGCTTCTTCGTAGGTTTGGCCCGCGAATATGCCCTGGAAAATGATGGCCGACGCATAGGGCGCCCACCATTCCCAGTTATTGACGGCTTCCACGATGATGGAAACCACGACCTGTTCTTCCGGGTTGTCCGTCTCGTAAGGGGCGTAGGCGGCAAACCAGGAATGCCACTTGTTTTGAAGCCCTACCTCGCCGGTCCCCGTCTTTCCCGCTATTTCCACGGATCTGATGTTCAGCGGGAACCGGGCCGTTCCCTCGCTGATCACGGACCTCATATCCCGGCGCACCCTGGCGAAAATTTCAGGCCGAATTTCGCTTTCGTGAATGACCTGCCGGGCCGTCTCCTGCTCTACCATCCCCGTAAGGGGATCCCGCACCTCTTTCAGCAGATGAGGCTGGTATATAACCCCGTCGTTCACCACCATAGAAACCATATTGGCCATTTGAATGGGAGTTACCAGGGTATACCCCTGACCTATGGACATATTCATGGTATCGCCCCCCAGCCACCGTTCATGGAACCGGCGGTCCTTCCATTGGGGGGTGGGAATAAAGCCGCTGATCTCCCCCGGCAGGTCTATTCCTGAAAGCTCGCCGAAACCGAATTCCCGGGCGTAGGAAACAATACGCTCTACCCCCAGATAGTCCCGCCCCACGTTCCAATAGTAAATGTCGCAGGATTGAGCCATAGCCTGCTGCAAGTTGAGCCTGCCGTGGCCGGGTTTGCGGATATGGCAGCGCCAGAGCCTGTCGCCGTAGGTAAGCTCCCCAAGACAGTCAACCATCTGTTCGGCAGGAAAGGCGTTCTCCGCCAGTATTCCTGTGGTCATCACGATTTTGAAGGTCGAAGCCGGAGGATAGCTTGACTGTATGGCCCGGTTCAGGAAGGGCTTGTTGGGATCGTTGATCAGGGCCTGATATTCGGTTCCCATAGCGCTGCGGCTGAAAAGGTTAGGATCGTACCAGGGATAGGAGACCATAGCGAGTATTTCCCCGTTGGAAGGACGGGATACCACTACCGCCCCCATACGGTTTCCCAGGGCCTGTTCCGCCAGGGTCTGGATGGCGTTGTCTATGGTGAGGACCAGGTTTTTCCCCATTTCCGGAGATTCCCTCTCGTAATTGATGTCCCCGGCTATACGCCGACCCCGGACATCTACCGTGCGGGTTTCCCGCCCCCTCCTGCCCCGGAGGAGTTCATCGTACTGCCTTTCTATGCCGGCCTTGCCTATCAGGTCGCCCTGCTGGTATCCCCGGTTGTAGAGCATGGTAAGCTCGTCCCGGGTAATATCCCCCACATACCCTATGATATGGGAGAGGCTTCCGGTTTCCGGGTAGTTCCGTATGGGTTTGGACTGCCAGGAAACCCCGGGCAGGGAATCCAGGTTTTCCGCAAGAGAAGCAATCGTTTCAAAGGACACGTTAGACGCCACCTCTACCGGCTGATACAGGTAGTAATACTGTGACGGCATCCTCCGTTCTATCTGTTCCCGGGGAATGTCGAGTATCCGGGCAACCCGGCTTATAATATCCGCGATTTCCCCCTGGGGAACCTCCGCCGGAGTAATGCTTACCGCAAAAGAATCGGCGTTGAGTACCAGGGGCCGGCTGAAATTCCGGTCGTAGATTTCCCCCCGCTGGGCGGGAATAACCGTAGTACGCCGGGCTATATCCTGGGCCCGGGCCACATACACTTCCCCGCTTAATATCTGCATACTAAAAAGCCGGGCGCCATAAGTTATAAAAAGGAGAATGAACAGTATTTGGAGAATACGAATCCGCAGATCAGGCTGTCTTTCGCCGGATCCGGGATTCCGGGACAGGGGTTGAGGCATCAGACTTTCCTCCTGCCAATCAGCAGGGCCTTAAAGAGCTTTAACAACCCGAACAAAAAAGGAGCGGTAAAAGTGTTCAACAGTAATTCTACCCAAAACGCCGGCCCGGCAAGGGAATAGACGGGAACGGCCCCGGAAAAGAGCCGGTTAAGAATAAAATACAGAACCGCCTTCATCGCCGTGGCGCCCGCGCAGAGGGCCATAGGCAGGAAAATATTGTCAAGGAAGAAGGTTCCGTTTATGCGCCCTCCCACGGCGCCTATCACGGTACGGATGAAAGCGTTGAGGCCCAGAGGAGCGGCGGAAAGAAAGTCCAGCAAGAGGCCGGAAAAAAAGCCCGTCAGTTGTCCCGTCATGGTGCCGTTTATATAGGCGGAGAACACCAGTATCCCCAGGGCAAGATCCGGTACGGCGTGATAGACCGCCAGGCGGGAAAGCAGGGTGGACTGAAGCATACCCGCGATAAGGGCAAAAACAGTACCCCAGATAACCGGTTTCGTCATTCTTCCATCCCGTCTTCATCTTCGGTTTTACCGTTAGAATTTGCGTCAATGACAAAAACATATTCCAGCCGGGAAAAATCAATGGCGCTTTCCAGTTCCACCCCTATGGAGGCCTCGTATTCCTCGTAGAGAATACGGCTTACCCTGCCTATGTTGATCCCCGCCGGATAAACCGCGTCTACCGCCCCTTTGACGCCGCTGGTCACAATCATGTCCCCAAAATGAATCTCTTCCCGGGCGCGCTTACTGATAAGGCGCATCATGAGGGGGTATTCGTTCTTGCCCTGGCCTTCCACAAGGCCGTTGTACCGGGAAGAGGAAAACCGGGCGGGTATGAAAGCGCTTACGTCATAAAGGGGCATCACGAGACTTTCAAACTGTCCAGCCTGCACCACTTTACCTACCAAACCCTGGATGCCGTCCCGGAAAGCGATGACCGGCATGTTATAGGCCACGCCGTCCCGCTTCCCCTTGTTAATCACCAGGGAGGAAAACAGATTGTCCGGATCCCGGCCTATGATTTCAGCCGGAATATGCCGGTAACTGATGATTTCGGAAAAACCGAGTTGTTCCCGCAAACGGTTGTTTTCCTGGCGTATCTCCGCAGCGGTCCGCTCAAGCTGCTCGTAGCGGATCATGCGATCCACAAGCTCCGCATATTCACGCCGCAGAACGGCCAATTCCCGGACGGCAAGAACGGTCCGGGCCGCAAAAGAGGAAACGCCGTGGATTCCCCCCCTCATGCCGGAAAACAAGGAAAGCCCCAGGTCCCGGAAGTTAACAGCAAAACTGCGGGTGGAAAAAAAGAGAAGTGAGAATGAACAAAACGTCAGGACTGCAAAAACGATGGTATTGATACTTACCCGTCTTTTTTGCTTCCATTCCCCGCCAGTCATGGCCCTATCCGTTCAGGTTATTATAGATGCTATGGGTATCATCAAAACCTCTGGCGTTTTCAAAATATTTTCCCGCCCCCAGGGCGACGCAGTCCAGGGGCCGCTCGGCAAGAATAACCGGAACCCCGGTTTCCTTGGAGATGAGCTTGGGCAGTCCTTTAAGGAGGGAGCCGCCCCCGGTCATGACTATGCCCCGCTCCACAATATCCGCGGCCAGCTCCGGCGGGGTCTGTCCCAGGGTCGTCTTGATTTCGTCTATGATCTGGGTGATAGTATCCTTGAGGGCTTCCCGCACTTCTACGGAATCGATCTCCAGCCTCCGGGGAAGCCCGGTAATGGCATCGGTCCCCTTAATCTCCACTTTTTCAATGGTCTTGTCCGGCGAGGCGTTGCCGATTTCGATTTTGAGCCGCTCGGCGGTCTGTTCTCCTATGATGAGATTATGGGCGTTCCGCACATGCTTGATGATGGATTCGTCAAATTCGTCGCCCCCCAAACGTATGGCGTTGGTAACCACCATGCCTCCCAGGGAGATAACGGAAATCTCCGTGGTTCCTCCGCCTATATCGCAGA
This sequence comes from Treponema sp., assembly GCA_031275515.1. Taxonomy (GTDB): domain Bacteria; phylum Spirochaetota; class Spirochaetia; order Treponematales; family Breznakiellaceae; genus JAIRLK01. The sequence continues at coordinate 8,471 of JAISOQ010000108.1, forward strand.
TCATATGTCCTGCGGGCTCAAAGATGGGAATGTCCGCGCCAATGGCGGCGGCCAGGCTCTCTTCAATCACCATCACTTCCCGGGCGCCGGCTTTGTAGGCACTTTCTTCCACCGCCCGCTTTTCCACTTCGGTGATACACGACGGAATCCCTATAACCATACGGGGTTTTACGAAACGGTACCGGGGCAGCACTTTGGAAATAAAATAACGTATCATCTTTTCCGTGGATTCCAAATCCGCGATAACCCCGTCCCGCATGGGCCGGATGGCAATGATATTTCCCGGCGTTTTCCAGAGCATACGTTTCGCTTCGGCCCCCACGGCCATGACCTTTTTGGTCCCCCGTTCAACGGCGACTACCGAGGGCTCATTGATGACGATTCCTTTTCCACGTATATAGATAAGAGTATTACAGGTCCCCAAATCAATACCAATATCCGATGAATTCCTTCCAAACATACATCCTCCCTGCGCTTATAACCGCGCCTTAGCTTTTTCTCTGTTTACATATTGAGCCGGGTCCGGGCCGGTCCATGAGCAGGATCGATCCGCACGGTTCTTCGCCATTCCGCCCGCGCCCTGGTAGGGTCCCCGCTGGCGGCGTATATTTCTCCCAACTGAAAATGGGCTTCGGCGTTTTCGCCGCCCTCCTCCAGGATGGCAAGATACTGGGCCTCGGCGCCGGACACATCTCCGGACTTCCCATAAATTTCCCCTAAAAGAAGCCGGGCGGCCACCAGGATGTTAGAATCCCTGGAGGTCTCCACACAACGCACCAGATAAGCCTTTGCCGTATCCGCTTCCTCCAACGCTACATAGGAGCGGGCTATGGACAACAGCAGCAAGTCCGAAGGCGCCCAGCTTTGCGGGGCCTCCTCCGGATCTCTGTTTTCTGCCCCGGGAGCCAGGGCCAGAGAAAAGGCGGCTACGCTGTTCCGGTAATCATGGATGGCCGCGTAGGCAAGCCCCAAATACTCAGGCAGATCGCCTGCCGCATAATTTCCTTCCCTCGCCGCTTCAAGAAACTTAACCGCCAGATCCGCATAGGCCGGGCCTTTGTAATAATAGGCTTTGCCCAATACATAGTGTACCCGCAGATCCGCCGGCCCTTCCTTACACAAAAGCGCTTTCCTAAGCGACCAGATACATGCATTAATATACGTCTGAATATCGTAACTGTTTATTTGAGCTACCGCAAGCTGATAAGCGGAAAACCCATGCAGGGTAAGGAGAAAATAATCCATAGGCTGGGTTTCAAGCCGCTCACGGCTCAGGTCAAATACTTTCCCGAAGGCTCCTTCTTCCCATAGCTGGGGCAATTCTGTTTTCACATTCCCCAATCTGTTTCTCCAGCCAATAAAAAAGACAATCCCGGAGGAAATCAAGAGACCAGTCAAAACCACTATCATAATCGTATGGAGGATCTGTTTTCTATGTACCCGGATACTGTACTCAGATCGACTTTTTTCTCTTAACATCTATAAAGGTATACCTTATTTTTTCATAAAAAGTCAACGGAATGGCAAAGCCACAGTCCTAAGAGTCTGCCCCAAAACTGAAGTTTTGGGAAAACCTCCTAAAGGAGATATAAAAAAGCGATGAACCGGTAAGCCGGGTTCTGTTGTCAAACTGCCATCTATCTTGCGCTGCCCTTGCGGACAGCCTCTGCGCAGTCTACCCGCGGCGCACGGAACGGGCCGTTCCGGGTAAGGAGGCCTGCGCCCCCCGCCTGCCGCTGCTTAACTTTGCTCCTGATGAGGCTTGCCGTTTTTCGGGAAAACCGGAAAGGCTGGAGCGAACCTCCCTGCCGTTCCAGGCGCGCCGAAATCTTTCCGGCGGCGTCGCCGCCGCCGAGGTGGGCTCTTACCCCGCCCTTTCACCCTTACCGTCCGGTTTTCCGGATAAAGCCGGATACCAAAACGGCGGTTTACTTTCTGCTGCGCTTTCTGTCGGAAAAGACTTTCGTCCTTCCCGCCCGGGAGTTACCCGGCATCACGCCCTGCGGAGCCCGGACTTTCCTCAGAAGGAAGACGGCACTGCCCCCGCCCTCTGCGGCAGTCTGGTTCATCGCTGATTATTCATTCTTCGTAATCAATATTAACTTTTTCTTCTTCTTCCTCGTCTTCCTCCTCCTCTTCTTCTTCTTCGTCCAGATCCGCAAGGCTTCCCGCATCTTCGATGTCAAAGAATTCTTCTTCCCCTTCTTCCACTTCCTCATAAAAGAGAATACGGGAACAGTAGGGACAGAAAACGATTTTTTCTCCCAGCCTGACCTCATTGGCGAACTGAATAGGAAGAATCATGTGGCAGCCGGTACATACGCCTCCCCGGATGGCGACTATACCCCGGCCCATTTTATTGCGGATGATACGCTCAAATTTGAAGAAAACTTCCGGGTCGAGATCCCGGGTCAACGCCTGTTCCTCCTCTTCCAAAAGTTTAATCTGCCGGTCTTTTTCCGCAATATCCGCCTCAATGCCCGCCCGGTGTTCGGCCAGTTCCTTTTCCTGAAGATCGATGAGGTCGGCGCTTCTTTTCATCTGTTCGTCAAGCTCCGCCAGGATCCGTCCTTCCCGCTGCATGTCCCTCCGGTATTGCTGTTCCTTTTCGGCGGTATCCCGGATCTCTTTATCCAGGGCTTCGTATTCCCGCTGGGTACTGATAGCATCCATGTTCTTTTCGGCCTTTTCCCGGGCCATTTCCGCCTCCGAAAGAAGTTCCCGAAATTCCGCTTCCGCAGCCCGGGCTTTTTCGTACCCCTGGTTATAATCAATAAATGACTTTTTGAGCCGGGACAACATTTCTTCCCGGGTCGTTAAAATTTTGGGAATTTCCTGAATTTCCTGTTCCAGCGCGATTTTTTGAGAAAGCACCTCTTGAAGGCTCCGCAGCTTCTCAAAAACTTGTTCCATTACCATACACTCTCCCCCTAATGGTCCAGATAATCTTTTAATTTGCGGCTTCGTCTGGGATGCCTGAGCCGCCGAAGGGCCTTAGCCTCAATCTGCCGTATCCGTTCCCTGGTTACGTTAAAATAGAGACCGACTTCCTCCAGGGTCAGGGAATACCCATCTTTCAAACCGAACCTAAGTTCCAGCACTTCCTGTTCCCTGGCAGGCAGGGAGGAAAGCACCTGGGAAAGGTTTTCCTGCAGAATAGTGAAGGCGGTCTGGTTGGCGGGATTTTCCACATCCTTATCTTCAATAAAATCCCCTAAAAGGGAATCTTCCTCTTCCCCTATGGGGGTTTCAAGGCTGATAGGTTCCCGGGCTACGTTTTTGACTTGTTTGACCCGCTGGGCGGTCCAGCCCAGGCGTTCGGCGATCTCCTCATCCACAGGCTCCCGGCCCAGCACCTGCATGAGCTGCCGGGATTCCCGGGTCACCTTGTTGATTTGCTCTATCATGTGGACCGGCACCCGGATGGTCCGGGCCTGATCTGAAATGGAACGGGTAATGGCTTGCCGTATCCACCAGGTGGCGTAGGTGGAAAATTTGAAGCCCTTTTGATACTCGAATTTTTCCACCGCCTTTATGAGGCCGATGTTCCCCTCCTGCACAAGGTCGAAAAAATGAAGCCCCCGGTTGGTATATTTCTTGGCGATAGACACCACCAGGCGGAGATTCGCCTTGATAAGCCGGTCCTTGGCGTTTTTCATCATCACCCGGCCGCGGCTTATCTCCTTGGCCATAAGATTGATATTCTCCACGGATTCCTCAAAATCGGCCTCCATGTTCCTGAGCTTTTTCTCCGTCACCTGGATATGCCGTATGAGTTCCTTAATCTCGTCGGAGCTGAGTTCCAGTTCGTTTTCCAGGCGTTCCCGTTCCTCCCTGATGGTAAGCCCCCGGCCCAAAGCCCGCAGTTCTTTGAGAGAACCAACCCGGAGCCGCTTTTCAATCCGTTCCTGTTCCTTTTTGAACTTCTTAATTTTTTTGGCGGCCTGCACAAATTTTTCGGAAAATCCGGTGATTTCATCAGGGTGAATCTCCGCGTCTTCGATAACCGAAATAATACGCCCCCTGATTTCGCTCAATTCCATGTCGGTGAAAAAGTTCCCCCCCCGGTTGATGAGACGCCGCTTGATTTCTATATAGTTCTTGAGGTCTCCCCCGATAAGCCTGAGGGGTTCTTTGTAAAACTGATTGAGCCTGCGGCGTTCGGTCATGTACTCGGTGATCTCTTTCTTGGAGAAGTTGAGTTCCTTGGGATCCTTCTTGGAAAAAGCCCTGCTGGCAATGTGGTAAAATTCCGGAATTATCATCCCCGATTTTTTTATCACATTTTTAATAATGTTCTCCCCGTCTTCCATCTGATTGGAAAGTTCTATCTCCTGTTCCGCCGTCAGAAGATTTTCCCGGCCTATCTCCCTGAGATAAAGCCTGATAGGATCATCCACCGAAGTTTCTTTTTCGTTATACACCAGGCGTTTTTTTTCGGTGTCCGAGGCCTTCCGCCGCCCTCCCTCGGTTTCATCTTCCCCCGAAGCTTCCTCTTCGATTAACTGAACGTTATTGACTTCCAGCAGCACAAGAACCTGCTCAATTTTATCGGTGTTGGCAATATGTTCAGGCAAGAAATCAGAGAGTTCATCGTAGGAAAGAGTTTTCTTCACTTTGGCGTATTCAATAAGCTTCAGAACAGCGGGATCCAGCGCCATATCATCCTGGGGCGCCGCATCCGGCTTGATCAAATCTGTCATTGGTTAGCTTCCTTAAGCCGGCGTAGTTCGGCATCAATATACACCTTTTCCGCAAGGAGATCGTCCAAGCCCCTGCCGGTATCTCCGCGTTTTTGAGTCCCTAATTCGACAATGATTTCGGCTTGCCTGCGCTCAAGCCGTTTCTGCTGTATCCGTTTCATGCTTTCCCCAAAAATCAGCTCCGGTCTTTGGGAAAAAGCCTGTGAAGCGGCCTGCTCAATGACAAATTTGCGCAGCGCTTCATCCTGTATACGGGCCAGCAGATCATCCATTCCCGGCGCGTCGTTTCTAAACCACTCTTCCAGCGCGATAAAGAGTTCCTTAGCTCGGGGATCATCAATCTCCTCAATCGGTAGTTCTGACGAAAGGGACGCCCGCAATTTTGGATACCAGTCTGGATTCACCAAAATCGCGGTGAGTAAAAAAAGTTCATCGCTCATACGAATCGATTTTGCCCGGGGAAGCGGAACCTCTTTGGGGGCTATACCCCGTCTCTGGCCATCTGTCCGGCCATATTGTTTAAAATCCGCCTGTACCGCCTGTCGTTCAACCCCAAAAGCATCCGCGATATCTTCTATGCAAGTGTTCTTTGAAACTTCCGAATCCATGACTTCTACATAGGGGAACATAAAAGTTACCGCCCTGGCTTTCCCCTCACTGGAAGAATCAAAAAGAACCTTTGCGCGACTCACCAGATACTCAAAGTCACTTATACAATAATTTGCGCTTTTTTGCAATGCCTCCGGCCCAAATTCTTTCAAAATATCCGCGGGATCCTTAAAAGAAGAAGACGAATCGCCCCTTTCAGCCAATCCCCGGCCAGGAATGACCACGGAAGCGGACAGCCCGTTCTTCCGGCAGGTGAGAATGGCTTTGACCGCCGCGTCCTGCCCCGCCTTGTCGGCGTCAAAGATAAGGTTCACCCGGTCCGCCCAATGCCGCAGAAGTTTAGCCTGATCTTCGGTAAAGGCCGTCCCCAGGGGCGCTACGGCATTGCAGATCCCCGCCTGATGGAGGGCGATGACATCCATGTAGCCTTCGGCAAGATAGACTGCCTTGGTCCGGCGTATCTCCGCCCTGGCCTGGTCCAGGGCAAAAAGAGTCTGGCCTTTTTTGTAGATCCCCGATTCCAGGGAGTTGATGTACTTGGGGCTTTCGCCGGCGTCTTCTCCCGGCAGGGCCAGGAAGCGGGCGCCGAAGGCCACGGTCCTCCCCTGGCGGTCGGCGATGGGGAACATGAGGCGGCCGGAAAAAAAAGACGACCGGGGATATTTGGAGGAAAAAAGGCCCGATCCGGCAAGGAATTCCGGGGAGTAGCCTTTCCCGGTCAGGAAGGCAAAGAGCCAGGACCTGTCCCGGGGGGTATAGCCCAAACGGAACCGTTCGATCAGTTCCGCGCTGACGCCCCGGGTTACAACATAGTCCAGCGCCCTTTTCCCTTCCCCGGTTTTCATGAGCCAATGGTGGAAGCTCCCGGCCACCCGCTGATAGAGGTCGTAGAGTTCCTCTTTCCTGACGGAATTCTCCCGTTCCTCCTGGTTGTCCCGGAAACCATCGTAGATTACCTCCACCCCTGAACGTTTAGCCAGGGTTTCTACGGCCTCGGGGAAGGAGAGCTTTTCCATATCCATGACGAAACTGATTATGGTCCCCCCCTTATGGCAGCCGAAACAGTAGTAGAGCTTCCGCTCCGGGTCCACGGTAAAAGAAGCGGTTTTTTCGTTGTGGAAAGGACAACACCCCCAATACCGTCCGCCCCGCTTTTCCAGACGGATGTACTCGTTTACCACGGTTATGGCATCCAGTTTGCCGGCTACTTCCTTCACGGTTATTTCGGAAATCCGCATTAACCGCCGCTCGCTTTAACATAAAGCACACCGGCGCGGATGTGTTCGTCAAAAGTCCTGGAAAAGTAATGCCGGCCTGCCCCGGGGTCCACCAGACGGAAGTAGAGGTAGTCGTTGGAATCCGGGTAAAACACGGCTTTCAGGGCGGACGGGCCGGGGGCGGAAATAGGACCCGGAGGAAGTCCCGGACTGATATAGGTATTGTAGGGGTCCCGGATTTGGATGTCCCGGTCGTACAGCACCGAAGGATGGGGTTTTCCCTGAATTTCGGTGATCACATATTCTACAGTGGCGCAGGACTGGAGGGCCATGCCGATTTTGAGGCGGTTGTAGAACACCCCGGCCATTATGGAAGCCTCGTCGTCCACCCGGTATTCCCGTTCCACAATGGAAGCCAGGATGATCCGGTCGTTGAGTTCCTCCATTGTCAGGCTCAAGAAATCGCCGTAAATTTCTTCCAGACGCTGAAAGAAGGTATCCGCCAGGGTCCGTACAACCTGGGATGCGGGATACCCCTCTGGAAAGAGATACGTGTCCGGGTAGAGGTACCCTTCCATGGTTTTACCGGGGATGCGGTATTCGTCCAGGATACGCTGGTCGGAAACGGCGTCGAGAAAGGCATCCGTTTCGCAAATCCCCGCTTCCTCCAGGATTTGGGCGGTTTTCTTGAGGGTCACCCCTTCAGGAATGGTTACCCTGGTGAGGAGCTGCCGCCCTGAAACTAGGATGGACCGTATCTCCAACTGGGTCGCCGGAATATTGAACCGGTAGGTCCCGGTCTTGATGTACTCCGTATTCAGCCGGGAAATAAAGTTCCAGAAGTACCGGGTCCTGATAATTCCCGCGTTTTCCAGCCGCTGCCCAACGGAGATGGCGCTTTCCCCGTTATGGACTTCGAGGTACGCCGTACCGTCTCCGGGAATGCGGAGGGCGCCGCTCTGAAACTCACGGGGAGGGACTGGCGGAGAATTACAGTATACAAAGGCCCCAATCATCAGGCAGCTTATCAGAAACACGATAACGATGATAAGGCTCAGAACTTTGCAGATAGTCCGCAAGACTTGAAGAACCGGCGTTTCCCCTTTTAGGGGCCTCCCCGGCGGCTTCTGCCCCCCGGGAGAATTCTGGGACGGTTTCCGCTTCATCCAATGTCCCCCTTGCCGGGAATATGCGCCTGCTCTATAAGTACCCGGCGATCTTCCGGGTTCGGGGGAGAGCCTCCCGGCTTGATTCGCGGAAATATAGCCCTGAATTCCCTAATGCCGATAAATATCCCCGCTTCTTGTGGATACTCCATAGGTTTATAATGTTATCTCCATCCCTTCTCTGGCAAGAGATATTTTTATCCCGTTTATGTTCATGCGTTCTGTGTACCACCGGGCTGATTGGAGTATGTGGGACAGCTTCTTATCGTCGTAGGCCGGATCGTGATGAAAAAGGACCAGGTGTTTTATCTTCCAGGTAGCCGCAAAATCAACGGCCAGGCTGAAAGCGCTGTGGCCCCAGTTGTATTTTTCTATGGCCTCCCCCAAAGTATACTGGGAATCAATGACGATAAGATCGGCCTTCTCAAAATACGAACTGTTTTCTTCGTTTTTAAGAAAATCATTGGCCGAAAGCTCGGTATCGGTGGCATAGATAAACACATGCCTGCCGTCGTCAATACGGTATGAATAGGAATCGCCGGGATGATTCATTTTTTTATAGGTAATATGGTAATCCCCCAGGGTAATACCCCCGGCAAGTATGTCAAAACTCTTGCGGGAACCCATGGACTCCATATGCACCGGAAAATACGGCGAAGTCATCTGCCCGTGCAGGGTAGTCTCCAGATTCGTCATGGGGGAATGAAAGATGATCCGCACCGACGGATCATAGGCGGGGCCGAAAAAAGGCAGCCCCTGCAAATGGTCCCAGTGAAAGTGAGAAAAAAACACATGACAGACAAGGTCTTTAATCTTTTCCTTCGCCAGGGCCATACCCAGCTCCCTGATGCCGGTTCCTGCGTCAAAAATCAGAATCTCACCGCTGTCTTTGCGGCCCCTCAGGGACACACAGGGGCTGTTCCCCCCCACGGTACCGAAAAGCCAGGGGGG
>JAISOQ010000225.1 GCA_031275515.1 Treponema sp.
GTCAGTTTAAAAGAACCGCCGGACCAGAGGTCCGGCGGTTCTTTTTCCTGTCCTTTGTTGAAACTGGGAATTGCTGAATCCCGCCGGTATCCCGTTGCATAAGTTTTTTCCTTTCAGTACAATTATGAATATAATTTTTGATACGGAGTTTTTATGGGTGTACTCGGTATTCTGCTGTTGGTTTTCTTTGTAATCATTGCGGTGTTGCTGATTCTTCTGGTGCTGGTTCAAAATGAGGAAGGCGACAGTTTGGGGGGGATTTTTGCCGGCGGCAGCGGATCGGCCTTTGGATCCCGTTCCGGGAACGTATTGACCAGGGGTACATCATTGCTGGGGGCCCTTTTCCTTATTATTAGTTTAGGTCTTGCTCTGGTTAACCGGTCCCCCGGGGACAGCGGGGTGGAAGCCGCCGGGAGGCAGGCCGCTTCCGGAGCGAATAAGGAGTGGTGGCTGGAAGATACGTCGTCCGGGGCGGTAACGCCTGAGGTCATAGCCCCCGAGTCCGCGGCGCCTGACATTGTAACGCCCGAGGCTGCAACCCCCGAGTCCGTAGCGCCGATCATAGAGACAGAGGCCCCAGCGCCTGAGGCCGCAGCCCCGATCACAAGAACAGAGGCCCCAACGCCTGAAACCGCAGCGCCTGGGGCTGGGGCGGATGAAACCGCCGTACCGGAAGCGGAACCCGTGTCTGAATAACCAAGGCGGATGTTTAATGGAGGATGTTTCCGATGTTCCTAAATGATATTTACAGACCTGAATTTATTAAAGTCGGCTTGGAAGCGGAAGATAAAGAAGAAGCTTTTGAGGAGCTGGTGGATCAATTTTGTCATGCGGTAAAGACAAATGCCCGGAAAGAGATTCTTACGGCTATACGGGAAAGGGAATCCAAGATGTCTACGGGTATACGCCAGGGAATCGCCATTCCCCACGGAAAAACCCCCGCAGTGGACCGGTTGTACGGCGTTTTGGGGGTTTCCAAAACAGGGGTGGATTACGATGCCCTGGACGGAAAGCCGGTCTACCTGCTGTTTCTGATTCTTGCGCCCGAGAAGGATGCGGAGAAGCACCTCAAAGTGCTTAAACGTCTGGCGGAACTTCTGGATAATCCCCAGTTTTATACGGATCTGGTGGCCCAGAATACGCCCCAGGACGCCTGTGGGATTATAAAAAAATATGAAGATATTTTAATCCATTGATCGGGACAGGCAGGCAGGTTTTTCATGAATGAACAGGATATTCTGCAGCATTTACTCGAAATTGAAGCCCAGTCATTATCATTGGTGGCGGATGCCCAGGCGGAAGCGGACAGGCGCGTCACGGAAGCGGAGAACCGGAACCGGACGCGGTACGAGGAACGGTATGCCGCGGAAACCGCCGCGCTGGATGAACGCTACAGGAAGGAACTGGCCCTGGTAAGAGAGGATTATCAGCGGCAGATTGAAGACTACCGCCTGAGCCTTGCGTCCATGCCGGTTGATAAGGCCGCCTTTTGTAAACTTATCGATGCCTGTCTTGAAGGGGATTTTTGATGCCCCGGTCGGGGGAACGGGCGTATGTGTACGCCAAGGCATGCGGCATCATCGGGAAGTCCTTTGTAGGCTCCCGGATCGCCAGCCTTGAGCCGGCAGGACGCCTTACCGACCTTGACCGGCTGGTGTTTCCCCAATCTTTCCGGGAGCTTCCTGAACGGGAACTCCTCATAGACCTGGAGCGGCGCATAATAGGCCGTTCATCTGGCCAAATCATCAGCATCGTGAATTCCTACTCCAAGCCCCCGGAGTTTCTTGTCCGGCTTTTGAGGAGTTACGAGTACGGAGACCTCAAGTCCGCCCTGGCTGCTGTTGCCGGGAAGGACCCTAATACGCCGGTTTTTACGAACCTGGGCCGCTTTGGGGTTGTGAAGTTTGACGCATACCCGGACATAGCGGCTATGGTCAGCGGTACGGAGTTTGAATCCCTCATTTCCCAGGCGCCCAAAAAAGGGGACGGGACGATAGCCCTCCAGATTAAGCTGGATAAACAGTATTATACCGCCCTTTGGGAATCCCTTTTCTATCTTAAACGCCGGGACCGGACGGGAATAGAAGCCATCCTTTCGGAAGAAATATCCCTTAGGAATGTGGTTTGGGCTTTAAGGCTCAGGACCTATTACCGTATGGCCGGAGATGAAGTCCGGGAAAAACTTATTGACTTGAAATTTCCCTCCCGCAGGGGAACGGAGGGGAACAGCCATTCTTTGACCGCGGACGCCCGGGCCGCCCTGGAACTGCCCCTGGATACCTATGCGCCCTGGGCCTCCTGGAAACGGGCGTCTTTCCTGAATCCCGAACGAAGCGATGCCTGGACCGCAGACCCCCGGTACTTCCAGAATGCGGCTTCCAGGCATCTCTACCACATGGCCCGGCATTATTTCCACCGGCGGCCTTTTTCCATAGATACTGCCGCGTGTTTTATCAAGCTCAAGCAGTTTGAGGAAGACCTTTTGACCAGTATCGCCGAAGGGCTGGGCATAGGGATGACAAGCCGCGATGTGTTTGCCTTGTTGGAGGTCAGATGATACGCCCCCGGAAGATGAAAAGAATAGAGCTCACTATTTTGGACCGGGATGCGAACCAGGTTATAGAATTCCTGGGCCGCCGGGCTTTGATTCATCTTTCAGGGGATGAGGAAACCAATACGGATGCCCCTGTCCGGGATACGGCGGCCTATGAGCGTATCCGGGATCTTCTGGGGACCATCCGGTCTGCGGCGGCCTACCTTGGAAGCGGGCTCCCGGAGGAACCTGAGGAAATTTCGGCGCTTCCCGTAGAAACGGACGATCTTTTGGTGGAGAAGATTTCCGCCAGCATTTCATCCTTAGGGACAAAAGAAAGCGAAGGGAATCAGGAGAAAAGGAAAGTGGAAGAAGCCCTGAACGAAGCCAGGGCCTTTGGAAACCTTAACGCGCCCTTCTCCGACCTGGATCAGCTTTCGTACCTGACCCTCAGGGTGGGGCGGCTTGATCCCAAGCGTCAGGATATGCTGCGGGAAAACCTGGCGGACCGGGCGGTGGTTATCCCTCTGGGGCAAAACGAAGACGGCAGTTCCGGCGACCGCATCTTGGCGGCGTCTTCCCGCAAGGGGCGTTTCGCCCTGGATTCGGAACTCAAGCGCCTTTCGTTTGTTCCCATCGCTATACCGGAAGGGTACACGGGTATCCCGGCGGAACTCCTTTCGGGGCTGGAGGATCGGCTTGCCGGCATGGCCAGGCTGCTTGAGGAGATAGCCAAAGAAAAGCAGGCCCTGCGGGAAGAATACGCCCCGGTATTGCGGCGTCTGGCCGGTTCCTACCTTATGGCCCTGGAAGTGGAACGCCTGAAAGGGCGGCTCAGGGCCACTCAAAGCGTTTACGTTCTTTCCGGCTGGATTCCCGCGGACATGGTGAAGGGCCTTGTAGCGGAACTGGGACAGCTTACCGGCGGGAGGGTGGCGGTCAGGTCCTTTAACCCCGAGGAAATTCCGGAAATCCGGGATGGGCGGAAAAAGGTGCCTGTCTCCCTGGAACACGGGGCCTTTGTCAAGGGCTTTGAGAAGGTGGTATTCTCTTACGGCGCTCCTCTTTACGGTACTATTGATCCCACGCCTTTTGTGGCCATCTCCTTCACCCTGCTCTTTGGGATCATGTTTGGAGACCTGGGCCAGGGCTTCGTTCTTTTCCTGCTGGGACTTTTGACATCCAAACGGGGGGCCAAAGCCCTTTCGGGGTTCAGGCATTTTTCGTCCCCCCTGATCGCCGTGGGTATTTCTTCGATGATCATGGGTCTTCTCAATGGCGCGGTGTTCGCCAATGAGGAACTCCTTACCGGGCCTACTCGGGCGGCGGCGGGGTTCTTCATGCGTATCGCAGGGGTGGCCGGGGAGCCGCCTGAGCGTATCCTTCATCTCATGCCTGAAAAAGGAAGCGTTGCCAAGCTCTTTTATTTTTTCGGTTTTACCGTTGCCGTGGGGGTGATCCTCAATTCCATCGGCCTCGTGGTGAACATCATCAATCTGTGTTCAATGAAAAAATACGAGCGGGCTTTCTTTTCCAAAACCGGGGCGGCTGGGCTTTTCCTGTTCTGGTACGCCATTTTCATCGCGGCGCGCCTCCTTTTGGGCGGACGTTTCGCCTGGTTTGACATCACCGGTCTTGCGGTTCCGGTGTTCTGTATTTTTTTCGGTCCCCTGCTGTGGCGTATTATCACTCAAAAGCGTCCGGTTTTTGAGGAAGGACCCATGGTGTTCATTATGGAAGGGTTTGTTGAGGTCCTGGAAACCGCCTCGACATACATTTCCAATACGGTGAGTTTTCTTAGGGTGGGGGCCTTTGCCCTTTCCCACGCGGTGCTCTCGTTCATCGTGTTTACCCTTGCGGAGATGCTCCGGGAAGCGCCGGGAGGGCCTGTATTCGCCCTCATAGTGATGCTCTTCGGGAACGCCGTTATCATTGTTCTTGAGGGAATGATCGTCGCCATTCAGGTAGTACGTCTTCAATATTACGAATTTTTTAGCAAGTTTTTTACCGAAACCGGGGTGGAATTCTCCCCCTTCCGGTTCCGTAAAGGAGTAGAATCATGAAACGTATCTTTGTAGTAGTCCTTTTATTTCTCTGTATGGCATCGGGAGCTCTGTTGTCCGCTCAGGAAGCCCCTGAGGAGGGAAAGGCGGTGGAAGCTGCGTCCGGCGGAACCGCAGGTTGGAAGTATTTTGCGGCGGCCCTGGCGGTGGGTATTTCTTGTATCGCCGGAGGTATCGCCGTGGGCCAGATCGGGGCCGCCGCAATGGGAGCCATGAGCGAGAACCCTGAGCTTTCGGGAAAAGCCCTGCCCTATGCGGGTCTTGCGGAAGGGATCTGTCTGTGGGGATTTCTCGTGGCCCTGCTCATCCTGATATTTTAAAGGCCGGTGGATTATTTTTTCATCGGCGATCCCGAGCTGGTTACCGCCTTCCATTTTGTCGGGATAGACGGAACGGTGGCTTTGAGACCCGAGGATGCCCTTGGGTCGTTCCGCAAGATCACCGAGGGCTGGAACGAAACCGCCGGGACGGCGTTGCCCAATGCAGAGGCCTGCCGGGTTCTTATTCTGACCGAAGAAGTCGCGGACTGGCTGGGGGATACCCTCACCCGGTGGCAGCTTTCTGGCCGTTATCCCTTGATAGTGGAGATTCCTGGTCCTATGGGACGTCTTGAGGGCAGGAAAACGCTGGTGGAGTCTATCAGGGAAGCCATCGGTATCCATGTGTAAGGTTTTTAATTGTAGGTTTTTTTATGGAAGAATTGCAGTCAACCGAAGTTCTGGACAGGGAGATCTTGGAGGATGCCCGGCGTAAAGCCCAGCGTATCCTCAAGACGGCGGATGAAGCCGTAGCCTCCGGGACCAGGAAATGGGAGAAGAAAACCGAAGGGGATCTGCAGGGAGTGCGGGATCGGTATGCCGCCAGGTTTGAAGCAAGCCGGAATGAAATATTGGCCCGGCTTCCTCTGGACAAACGGCGGACCCGGCTTGCAAAGATAGAAACCCTTCTTAAAGACGCCGCTTCTTCTTATCTTGCCGGTCTTTCCAGGCCCCGGCTCCTTGCCGTCCTGGAAATTGAACTTAAAAAGCGGGCCGGCGAGATGGATGCTCCCGTGCCGGAGGGAAAGGCCGCCGCCCGGGGACTCAGTGAGGAAGAAACCGCGGCGCTTCTTAAAACGGCGTTCCCTCAGGGTAAATGGGCCATAGCCGGAGGGGAAAACCGGCATATAGCGCCGGGGACCTTCCCCGCCTTGGTAGTGGATACTCAGGCGGTACGGATCACCGTTTCCGCGGACGCCGTGATAGGGACCCTGCTGCTGGATAAACGGGCGGATTTTGCCGCCGCACTTCTGGGAGAGGGGGCGCTTGATGCTTGAAGGCAGTGTACGGCGTATTTCCGGGCCTATCATCCATGCTTCCGGCCTTGGCGCGGCGGGGCTTTTCGACGTAGTTGAAGTGGGGAAGAAACGCATCACCGGGGAGATCATACGCCTGGAACGGGACGAGGCGGTGATTCAGGTTTACGAAGACAATACGGGCCTTATGATAGGCGACGCCGCCTTTTCTACCGGACGGCCTCTTTCAGTCCTTCTGGGGCCGGGGCTTATCGGGACCATCTACGATGGGATACAGCGGCCCCTGGAAACCCTGTTCAAGGTAAGCGGGGCTTTCATGGAAAGCGGTTCCCGGGGAGAACCCCTGGATACTGCCAGGCTTTGGCCCTTCGTCCCCAACCGGGAAGTGGCGGAAAAACTTGAACAGGGGGAGGAGGTGCGGGCCTTCCCCGGACTGGCTCTGGGGACGGTGAAAGAGACCGAAAGCATCACCTGTACTATTATGGTTCCTCCCGGAGTCAAGGGGAGCCGTATTCTGGAACTTGCGCCCCCGGGGAACTACACCTGCGATGGGGTGATTGCCAAAACCGATGCGGAGGAGGACATCCCCCTGGCCCAGTGGTGGCCCGTGCGTATACCCAGGCCCGTGGCGGAACGGCTCTCCCCGGATCAGCCCCTGGTCACGGGGCAGCGGGTCATCGACGTGTTCTTTCCCCTGTCCAAGGGCGGGACCGCCGCCATACCCGGAGGCTTCGGCACGGGCAAGACCATGACCCAACACGCAGTGGCCAAGTGGTGCGATGCGGACGTGATCATCTATATAGGCTGCGGTGAACGGGGAAACGAGATGACCGATGTACTTACCGAGTTCCCGCGTCTTATGGACCCCCGGAACGGACGGTCTCTTATGGAACGTACCATTCTTATCGCCAACACCTCCAACATGCCTGTGGCCGCCAGGGAGGTGTCGATTTATACCGGCGTGACCCTGGCGGAGTTCTACCGGGACATGGGCTGCCACGTGGCCATCATGGCGGACTCTACGAGCCGCTGGGCCGAAGCCCTGCGGGAACTTTCCGGACGCATGGAAGAGATGCCCGCGGAAGAGGGTTTTCCCGCCTACCTTCCCACCAGGCTTGCCGAGTTCTACGAGCGGGCAGGCCGGGTCAGGACCCTTTCCGGCGCGGAGGGTTCGGTCTCTATCATCGGGGCCGTGTCCCCGCCGGGAGGCGATTTTTCAGAGCCGGTGACCCAGCATACCAAGCGTTTCATCCGCTGTTTCTGGGCCCTGGACCGGGACCTGGCGAACGCCCGGCATTACCCGGCCATCTCCTGGACCGACAGCTATTCCGAATATGCCGAAGAAGTGCAGCCCTGGTGGGAAAAGGTGAATCCCCTCTGGGCCGGCGTGCGGCAGCAGGCCCTGGACCTCCTAAAAAAGGAACAGCGTCTTGCGGAAATCGTCAGGCTTATAGGGCCCGACGCCCTGCCCGACGATCAGCGGCTTGTACTCCTCACGGCGGAGATCATCAAAGACGGATTCTTACAGCAGAATTCTTTTGACGAGATAGACATGTACTGCGTCCCGTCCAAACAGGTGAGGCTCCTGGAACTCATCATGGCCTTCTATGAGCGTTCCCAGACCTGCATCAGGCTCGGGGCGCCGCTCATCAAGGTCCTTTCCCTTACGGGAGGCGAGACCGGCGCTACCATACGGGAAAAACTTTCCCGGCTCAAAAGCGAAATATCGAACCAGAACGCCTCCGAAGCCCTTACGAACTTTGAGCAGGAGATGCGTCAGGCTCTGGATGAACTGGAGCGGAGCTACCAGACGAAGGAAGGGCTGAGATGAAAGCATCAATTTTTCCGCTTGCAACGGGAGGTCTCCATGAGGGGCGTTGAATATCGGGGGCTTGCCCGTATCGAAGGGCCGGTGGTCATCACCGGGCGGAGCCGCAACGTGGGCTTTAACGAGGTAGTGGCGGTGTACGACCGGGCGGAGGGCCGCCGTCTGGGCCGGGTGGTGGACATGAGCGAGGACTGGACCGCCATCCAGATATTCGGAAGCAACACCGGCCTTTCCGCCGATGACAGCCGGGTGGAGTTTTTAGGCAAGCCCATGGAAATCCGGGTAGGCCCCGGCCTTTTGGGGCGCATCTTCAACGGCTTGGGGGAACCTATAGACGGATACGGGGACATCATCTCTTCAACCTGCCTGGACGTGAACGGCCTCCCCATTAACCCCTATGCCCGGACTTATCCCCGGGACTTTATCCAGACCGGCATTTCCGCCATAGACGGGATGAATACCCTCATCCGGGGGCAAAAGCTCCCCATTTTTTCCGGGAACGGCCTGTCGCATAACCGTCTGGCCGCCCAGATCGTGCGCCAGGCTAAAATACTTTCCTCCGAGGAATCTTTCGTTATTGTGTTCTGCGCTATGGGCGTCAAGTACGATGTGGCCCGGTTCTTCCTGGACGACTTTGAGCGTTCCGGCGTTCTGGCCAATGTAGTAGTGTTTCTGTCCTTGGCCGACGCCCCTTCTTTGGAACGCCTGGTTGCGCCCCGGTGCGCCCTTACCGCGGCGGAGTATCTAGCTTACCAGAAGAACATGCACGTCCTTGTCGTCATGACCGACATGACCAATTACTGTGAAGCCCTGCGGGAAGTTTCCTCCATCCGGGGCGAAGTCCCCAGCCGCAAGGGGTATCCTGGTTACCTCTATTCGGACCTGGCCTTCCTCTACGAACGGGCGGGGAAGATCACCGGCTCCTCCGGGTCCATCACTCAGATTCCCATTCTCACCATGCCGAATGACGACATCAGCCATCCCATCCCGGACCTGTCGGGGTATATCACCGAGGGGCAGATAGTTCTGGACCGGGAACTCACCCAGCGGGGGGTTTACCCGCCGGTAGCCGGTCTCCCCAGCCTTTCCCGGCTCATGAAGGACGGCATAGGGGCCGGCATGACCCGGGAGGACCACAAGGACGTGTCGAGCCAGCTCTTTGCCGCCTACTCAAAGGTGAAGCAGGTGAGGAACCTGGCTTCCATCATCGGGGAGGAGGAGCTTTCTGACGGGGATAAACGGTACTTAAAGTTCGGGGAGACCTTTGAACAGAAGTTTCTAACCCAGGGGGAAATGGAAAACCGGAGTATAGAGCATACCCTGGACCT
>JAISOQ010000150.1 GCA_031275515.1 Treponema sp.
TCCGATTGTAATAGTTAAAATTCTGCATACATTACCTCTTAAATCTTGTGATAGTTAAAACTCCAAGCTATCAAGTTATATACCATAACACACTCGTTTGTTTTAAAACAGATGATTCCGGTGTCCGGGGGCTTCTATGGCCAGAGGAGAAAGTAAGGCGTTTTTCAATCGAAAGCGCCGGCTGCTTTAATCGGGAGAGAAAAAATGGAAAAAAGTGAAGTTCCGGTGAATTCAATGTGACTTCGGCAGGAAGAAAAAAGTCTGTCGGATTAAACATCCGCAATTACACGAATGAACGTTAATGTATCCGAATAATCCGTAAAAATCCGCGTTAATCCCTGGACGAATTGTTACATGACTTTATCCAGGATAAACGGCAATGCGTAATATTGACAGAAAGACAAAACCGCCGGACAATTAGGAGTTAAAGACTTGCTGCGGCAGGTGATTTTAAATTTTCCAGGAGGCGGTATATGGGGTTGAGAGAGATAGAATTTGCATCCTATAACGGCAGAGATACGATCAAGGGATGGATATACCTTCCGATTCGGAAGCCCCGGGGGATAGTGCAGGTGGTTCACGGGCTGGGGGAACATTCCCGGCGCTATCTGCACTTGATCCTCAAACTGAATGAGGCGGGTTTCATCGTAGGCGCCGATGATCACGTTGGGCACGGAAAGACGGCGGCGGATTCGAATACCTGGGGCGACTGCGGGACCAAGGGATACCTGACTACCACGGAGGACGAAAAGACCCTGCATGATCTTCTTGTCAAGGATTATCCCGGACTACCCTTTGTGCTGTTTGGGCATAGCTGGGGATCTATGATAGCCCGGAGTTATGCGGCCACCCACGGCGCCGATTTGACGGGCATGGTTCTCTGCGGAACCTGCGGCGTCATGGATACGATGCCTCCCTTGGCGGCGCAGCTAAAGGCGCTGCTCGATGCGGGAAAGGGCGGCGACCGGGATATGGCGCTTATGGCGAAGGTCTTTGAAGGCATGACCAGCCGGTACGATACGGTCAATAGTCCCAACGACTGGGTTTCCGGCGATCCGGACATAGTGGCGAATCACGCCGTCGATACGTTCAACAACCTGTACAGCCCCATGACCGTTCAGTCCCTCTGGGACCTTTCGGAACTGGTCGCTTCGATTACCGGGCAGGAGTGGGCGGAACAGGTTCCCAAGGCGCTGCCGGTGTACAACATCGCCGGGGACCAGGACCCGGTGGGCAATTACGGAGAGGGCGTCTATGCGGTTTCCAACTGGCTTGCCAGGACAGGACACCGCCTGGTCACGACCAAAATCTATTCCGGCCACCGCCACGAGATTCATAACGACCGGGACATCCGGGAAGAAGTGACAGACGGAATCATCGCCTTTATCAACGGGATCATCGGGCCTGCGTATTCCCGGTGAACAGACCGGACCTGCGCAGGTCCTAAAACTCCCCGGCAGAACGGATCTCGTCGCAGTATTCACAGCGGTATGTTCGCAGCTCCGGGTTTTCCAGGTGGAAGATGTGGGGAATGTACGCCTCGGTGGAGGTGATGCACCTGGGGTTCCTGCATATCAGCACATTTTCCACCCGTTTGGGGATGTTAAGTTTTATTTTTTCGCTGATCACTTCGTTTTCGATGACGTTCACGGTGATATGAGGATCGATGAGGCCCAGGATGTCAAAGTTGATCGTAATAGTGTTGTCAATTTTGATGATGTCTTTGCGGCCCATCTGTTCCGATGTGGCGTTTACCACGAAAGCTACGGTGTACGGGGCTTTGTCCAGACCCAGCCAGTTAAAGATCCTGATGCCCTGTCCCGCTTTGATATGATCGATGACGATGCCGTTTTTGATTTTCGCTATATTCAACATGGTTGATTCTACGCCGCTCCTAATATTGATGCCAGTAAGGCCATACGCACGTACATACCGTACTTTGCCTGCTTGAAATAACTCGCCCTAGGGTCCGCATCCACTTCCACGGCGATTTCGTTCACCCGGGGAAGGGGATGGAGGACGATCAGGTCCTTCCGGGCAAGCTGCATTTTTTCCGCCGTCAAGATGTAGCTGTCTTTGAGGCGTATGTAGTCCTCCTCGTTGAAGAACCGTTCCTTCTGTACCCGGGTCATATACAGCACATCCAGATCGCCTATGACTTTTTCAAGCCGCCCGATTTCCTGAAAGGCTACGTTGTTTTTTTTCAGAATGCCGCTGGTGATGTATTCGGGGACCCTGAGTTCATCAGGGGAGATGAGGATGAACCTGACGTTCTGGTAACGGGAGAGGGCCTTGATCAGAGAATGAACGGTTCTGCCGAATTTGAGGTCCCCGCAGCATCCCACGGTAAGGCCCGCAAAAGGAGAGTCCCCGGCGCTATTGGTCCCGGCGGCTCTCTTGAGCTGCCTGATGGTCAGGAGATCCGTCAAAGTCTGGGTCGGATGGTGGTGGCCGCCATCGCCGGCGTTGATAACCGGCACGGTCGAATACCGGGAAGCCAGGAGCGCGGCCCCTTCTTTGGGGTTCCGCATAACTATCGCATCAGCGTAGCAGGCAGCCATACGTATCGTGTCCGCCAGGCTTTCCCCCTTGACTGCGGAGCTGGAACCCGGTTCGGCAAAGCCCAGGCAGCTTCCCCCCAGACGCAGCATGGCCGCCTCGAAGCTCAGGCGGGTTCTGGTACTGGGTTCAAAAAACAGCGTCGCCAGAAGCCTGCCCCGGCAGCTTTCCCTAAGGAAGGTTCCGTCGTCCTCAATATGTTCGGCCAGACAGAACAACTCCTCCAACTCCCCGGCGCTGAAATCCCCCGGCTCTACCAAATGCCGTCCCTTTAACATACAATCTCCCCGCCTGCGGCTTTGTATAAAAAAAAGCCGCCTAAAGGCGGCTCTAATACGCAGAATAACCAAAAGAAAAAACAAAGGCGTTTCACAGCCTTGCCTGTGCGGCACCAGCGAAGCGTATCAAAACGACTGGTATATCCAGTTTGTTTCATCATTTTCTTCATAATGACAGCCAGGATACTCCAAAGAGGGAAAAAATACAAGTGGTCGAATTGCGCCACGTTAAATCTAACCATAGGGGAAGGTTTGCGCCATGTAAAAATCCAACCATGGGGACACACTCTATCCAGATTGAGTCTGGAGGAATAAATGGGATTTA
>JAISOQ010000228.1 GCA_031275515.1 Treponema sp.
CCGCTTACCAGGGCGAATATTCCGCAAAGCCCGGCGAAGGCAGCCTTAACGGGGGGCTGGGGATAAGCTCCATAGCGGCGACCCGCGTGCTTAAACATGGGTATTGGTGGGCTGCTAAAAATCCGCTATACTAAATCAGCTTCATGAATAATCCGCTGCTTAAAACGCTTACCGGCCTGCGGGGAAATCCGCGGGCATGCGTATATACCGAGCCCATGTGGGGGCTCTCCATGAACCTCTGCCTCCCCTACGCATCCGTATACATGATCGCCCTGGGGCTCAAGGATACGGAAATCGGATTCATCGCCACGGTGTATATGCTGTCGCAGATGATCTTTGCCTTTTTAAGCGGCCCCATCACCGACAAGCTGGGCCGCCGCAAGACGACCGCCTTTTTTGATTTTATAGCCTGGAGTATTCCCTGCCTTATCTGGATCAGGGCGGAAAATTTTTGGTTCTTCCTTGCGGCGGCTCTCTTCAACGGTACCATGAAGGTAACTACCAATTCCTGGGATTGCCTTCTGGTTGAAGATGCCGAAAAAGCCCAGATTACCCGCATCTATTCGCTGGTGATCGTCTGCGGGCAGCTTTCAGCCCTTTTCGCCCCCATCTCCTCAATTCTCGTGTCCCGTCTTACCCTGATACCCGCCATCAGAATACTCTACGCCAACGCCTTTATAGTGATGACGGCCAAAATAATTGTGCTTTTTGCCTTTTCCAGGGAAACCCGGACCGGTATGGTCCGTATGCGGGAAACCAGGGGAAAGAGCATCTTCTCCCTTATCGGAGGTTACGGCGGGGTGCTGAGAATCATCGGCCGGTCCAGGGGAACTATCTTTTCCCTTACCATTACCGCCATTGTAGGCGCCGTGGGGATGATCAACACCACATTCTGGCAGGTTATCGCAAGCAAGCGGCTGGCCGTCCCCGATTCCCTCCTGCCCTTTTTCCCCATGCTGCGTTCCGTCATTGCCCTGCTCTTTTTCTTTCTGGTCATCCCCCACATTACCAGGAATGTTTTAAAAATACCCCTGCTTCTGGGATTCGCAGGCTACATGGCAGGCCAAAGCCTCCTCGTATCCGCCCCGGAAACGGGTCCCCTCAAGTATGTCGTCCTCTGCGTGTCCCTCTGCTTTGACGGCTTTGGCTCCGGCATATTGGTCATGCTTGCCGAGTCCCTGGTCGCCCTGCATGTGGACGCCGCCGAGCGGGCCAGGGTAATGGCTATCCAGCACATGATCATCATGTTTGTTACTTCCCCCTTCGGCTGGATAGGCGGGCTGCTTTCGGAAATATCCCGCATCCTTCCCTTTGTCCTCAATATCTGCCTTTTGGGAACCGGCCTGCTGGTCACCCTTGCCTATTACGCAAGAAATCCCGGAACCGGGAACCTAAAGGGTCCTTAGGGGTGAATGGGAGCCCTGCCGGGGCTTGCAACTTTTTCGTGCCGGGGGGGAGGGGGGGGGTAATACCCAAGAGTCCGCCTTGAAACGGATAATGGGCCTGAATTGCGGCTCAAGTTTAGGCGGACTGAAAATCCGAACCCTGCAAACGCACCTTGATCCACCGGTACTGCCAGGGCGCCATTTCCACAGCAGGGCCGCAGTCCTCGCCCGAAACAAGATCCTTCCCCGGAAGGCCCGTGCTGGTGCTCAGGGTTTTGCCGCTGACATTCACCAGCGCCAGCACCCTTTCGCTTCCTTCGCCCCGGAGAAGGGCGAAGATCTCCGCCCCAAGGCGCAAAACCTGCTGGGGGCTGTTGGGGTGAAAGGCCGGCGTCTCCCGGCGCAGACGGATGAGCGCCTTATAGCGGGAGGCAACGAGGCCGCGCAGGGAACCGGGGTTCCGCAGTTCCGGCCGGAGCTTCGGGAGATCCAGCTTTTCCCGGTTGATCCGGCGCTTGATGCCCGACTTGACATACCCTTCCCTGTCCCCCCGGCTTCCCACAAGGCTGTGGTAATACACCGCGGGAAGCCCCATCATGGAGAGGAGGACGCACTGGGAGGCCATGAACTTTTGCGCCCTGGTTTCGTCGTCCTTTGCGTCGGCGGCTATGGCGTCAAGGTAGTTAATGTTGAGTTCGTAGGGCTCCTGGCTTCCGTCGGGGAGAGTCCTGTAGCCTATCTCCCCTCCCCGGTCAAGAGTTTCTTGTACCATCAGGTCCCGTTCTTCCCCGGAAAGGAGGTCCTCCACGGGCCTGAGCCCTATGCCATCGTGGGAGGCAAGGAAATTGAGGTAGGCCGTGCCGGGGACGGCAGGTTCCAAGGCGGCGGCCCAATCGGTAAGGCGGGAGGCGTTTCCCGTGAGGAAAGAAAAGAGCGTCAGGGGCGGCAGGGGAAACTGGTACACCATGGCGGCCTCGTCGCCGACGCCGAAATAACTGACGTTGTCCCTGTGGGGAACATTGGTCTCGGTAATAATGGAACATCCCGGCGCACAGCTTTGCAGTATCAGCCGCATGAGCTTTACCATTTGATGTACCTGGGGGAGATGCATACAGGAAGTACCCAATTCCTTCCACGCAAAACCAATGGCGTCAAAACGTATAAACCGCGCGCCCCGGCTGGCATAGAGCAGGAGAACATCCAGTATCTCAAGCAACACCAGGGGGTTCCTGTAATTGAGATCGATCTGATCATCGCTGAAGGTGGTCCAGAGGTACTTCGTCCCCTCCGCGGTTTCTACCGGCGTCAAAAGGGGCAGAGCCCTGGGGCGGGTTACGGAGGAATAGTCGGCGCCGGGATCGGCGCTGATAAAGAAATCCCTGCAGCGGTCTTCCCCGGAAACAAAACCCTCAAAATAACGGCTCTTCCGGGAGACATGGTTTATCACCGCATCAAACATCAGATCGTAACCGGATTTCAGACTCTTAATATCTTCCCAGGTTCCCAGGGCGGGATCGATTTCCCGGTAATCAATAACCGAAAACCCGTCGTCCGAGGAATAGGGGAACATGGGGAGAAGATGGACAAGGTTGACGCAGTCCCTGAATTCCCCATCCAAAAATTCCTTTAAGGTTTTTAAAGGCGCCTCTCCGTCCCGGTGTATGGCATCGCCGTAGCTGATCATGAGCAGATCCTTCTCGTCTATCCAGGGATAACCGGGGAAGGGCTCGTGTTTCCATTTTTCGATCAGCGCCGCAAGCGCTTGAAACACCCCTTCATAATCGCCGGGGTACAGGGCCATAAGGCAGTTTTTAATCCTATCCATTCCATCATCCGCCGTCATGTTAACCTCACGCTCATTGTGTGTTATGCCCTGTGCAGAATAAGGGTGATAATCTTGCGGGGGGCGGCGCTGAGAGAAACTCTTCCGCCTGAAAGGGTCAGTTCCTCCAGGGGATTTTCCAGCAAATCCGCCAGGCTGACTTTTACCGTCCCCCGGCCCGCGCCAAAACTGAAGGGGACCGTTTCGCCGCTGTTGTTAAAAAGCCGCAGAACAAGGCCCTCCCCAAAACGCCACTTTTTCAGGGCGCTCAGGCCGATCCGTTCATCGGTACCGGAAAGATCCGGCATTAGTTCATGTAAACCCGTTTTTCCGGGAAGGAGGCCGTTGACAACGGCGCAGCGCTGGGGAAACCGGTAGGCTTCGGCGTAAAAAAGAAGATTATCCGTGTCCGGCAGCAGGGCGTACTCAAAAACATTCCGTCCCTTTTCCAGGGCGGCGGGGGTTTTAATAACCGGCGTGGTGCTGGGCTGTCCGTCCTGCCAGTTATGGGGAAGGCCGTGGAACATCCAGCCTGTGCTGCGGAGCAGGGTCAGATAGAGGGTCTGACCCCCTTCGTGGGCTTTGACGTGGTATTCGGAAAGCCCCCGGCTGGTTACGGCCAGACTGCCTCCGGGGAAACGCAGACCCGCGTATGCTTCAAAGGCGCAGAGGACGGATTGGGTAGACTTGAGTTCCGGGCGGAAGTCAAACAGTTTGCCGCCGCGGCTTAACTCGTCAAAGGCAATCCAGGAGAAATCTCCGGCCTCCGGTGAGGGAACCGGGAACGCGGCAAAGAGAATATGATCCTCCGCCTGGTTGTCAAATTCGGTGCGGATCTCCACAAGGGGGCTCCCCCGGGAAAGGCGCACGCAGGTCTCAAACACGCAGACCGCGCGTTTCTTTTTCCTTCCCAGAAAATTATCAGCGGCTCCGGCGGGAGGCCGCATCTCTCCCCGGATCCTGAGTTCCGAAGCGAGGCCTGAGTTGGCGGCAACAGAGACCCCGGAAAGCACAGGGAAGGTATGCTCGTCCGCCAGGGGCGACACATGCGAGTAGGTATCCCCCGCCTCTCCACGGCTCACCAGCAGGTTAAGCCCCGGATACACCCTTCCGGTTTTCTTCACGGTAAGGCGGAGGCTGGTGTCGCCCTGAACATCGATGCGGCAGTATTCATTCTCAATCCAGGAACAGCCGGGCGCAAGCCTGACCGCGAGTTCCTTCCGGCGGAATTCCCGCAGCCTCGAAGGCAGGATACGGTAGGCGTTCAGCGAAAGAGGCTTGAGGTTCTCCGCCCAAAAACGTATTTTAAAACAGCGCCGGTATACCCGTTCCTTGCTGTTGTACTCAAACTCCCTGGTAACAATATCCTGACGGCCGGAAACATATTCCCACTCTACCGGCGTACCGTCTTCGCCGGCAAGAACGAAGTCCTGAACCTCTTTGTCTTCGATACAGACTTCGGCGTTAATGACGCCGGTATATCCATAACCCAGGGGGTTAAACACCAGAAGCACAGATTCCTTTCCGGGAGGAAGAAATTTTTCCATAGCCGAAGCTGTAATGAAGGCGGCGGCTTCATGGGCGTGGCGCAGGCAGCTTTCGATGTCCCTAATCACCCGGTCGGAAGAGCAGCCGCTGGCGCCGTCGTGGCCCAGGGCTTTCAGCACGTCTTTCCAGGCGCAGCCGAAGATCCCCGCCGGGTATTCATGGCCAGTCAGCCAGAGCCAGGCGGCCAGGGGTTCGGCGTAACGCAGCAGTTCCGCCTTTGCCCTGAAAAGCCGCCGCTTCAGGCGGCTCCGGGTTGAGGCGACGGCGGTCGGGTCCGGCCCGGCGCGGAAGTCGCGGAGTTCGCCGCGGATTTCGGTCAAAAGCCCGGGCGACGCCTCGGCCCGCCGGGCCAGGAGTTCCGCGTATTCCTGGAGCCCGCCGTTCCTCACCGGTACGCCGGGCAGGGCTTTCCGGGCTTCCTCTATGAGGGCCGGCAAATCCGGGTCCTGAAACAGATGATCGGAGCCGTTGATCAAAAGGACGCAGCCCAGGGCGCTGATACCTCTTAATGTGTGATACGCCTCAAGAAAATGTTCGGCAGCGGGCTTTCCCAGCCTGCCCCAGCTTTTAAGGCTCCAGTAGCCCAGGGGCATGTATTCCCCCGCCACCCTGCTGCCGTCCGGGGCGATCCACCAGAATTCCTTATGCCCCGCCGTCTTTAGATCCAGACCCCGGAAAAGGAAAGCCGTGTCAATTCCCGCGCCCCGGAGGATCTGCGGAAGCTGGGAGACATGGCCGAAATTATCGGGCACATACCCGGCCCGGCACCTGCCGCCTATGCGGGAACAAACTTCGTCCCCGGCCAGGAAATTGCGGATCAGGGTTTCGCCGCCGGAAAGAAATTCGTCGGGCAGATTATAAAGAGGGCCGAAAAGGAGCCGCCCCTGCCGCGCCAGTTTCCTGATACGGCCCTCGTTTTCGGGATAGGCGTCAAGGTAATCTTCCAGCACCACGCTCTGGCCGTCAAAGGTATAACAGTCAATAGTTCCCCCCTCAAGCAGGGGCAAGAGGCGGTTTAAAAGCTCGCAGAGCCGGATGCGGAATTCGCTGAAGGTCCTGTACCATTCCCTGTCCCAATGGGTAGAGGCAACAACAATAACTTCTTCAGCGTTACCGGCCTGGGTCATTGTATCCTTACCCCCGAGGAGGGATCGAAAAACATGGCTTCCTTTACGCTCAAAGCCACTTTGGTATTCAAAGACAGTTCCAGGAATTCGGAGCTGACGATCTTTATTTCCTCTCCCCCTATGTGGGTAATCAGAATAGAATAGCTCCCCTGGGGCTCCGCAAAATCTATCGTCCCGTCGCAGATCCAGGACTCGCCCCGCTCCATGGCCGGGGAAACTCCGAAGAATTCGGGCCGTATGCCGAGGACGGCTTCTTTCCCTTCATAGGGGGCCAGGGCCCCGGTAAGGGGAGAGGGGACGGGGTAGCGGAAACCGGCACAAACCGCGGCAAGGCCGTCCCCGGTTTTTTCAATTTTGACGGTGAAAAAATTGGTAGGCGGGGTTCCGATAAAGGAGGCGACAAAACGGGTCGCGCTGTTCCGGTATACTTCCGTCGGGGTTCCGATCTGTTCGATTTTCCCCTGGTACATGACGATGATCCGGTCAGCCAGGCTCATGGCCTC
>JAISOQ010000174.1 GCA_031275515.1 Treponema sp.
GAATACGCCTACAACATCATCGACACGGAACAGGCTATTCCGCCCGTCGCTCTGGAACGGATCCTCTCCGTGGACGGGATAATCCGGGTCAGAACCATACAGGACAGCCGCTAATAACAGCGTGAGTCCGGCAAAAAAAGTCCCCCGGGCTTTTAGGAGTAAAAGACGGATTAGCGCGGATTACACCATCTGTTTAAATCCGCGTAAATCTGTGGACAATTTATCTTATGTTAACCCACATAGACTAAGGCATACGGACTTTTCTGAGGATTAAAAAGCAAATGACGCGTCCTGATTAAACGGGGAAAACAAAACCGCCGCTTTCGAAATTGAGGTATTCCGGCTTTCATCCTTGAGGTGGAGCAGAAGATCGCAATAACCCTGCCGGCGGGTACGGAGCTGCAAAAACTCACGCCGGTTGTTTCGGTTTCCGAGAAGGCGTCGGTAAACCCCGGTTCGGAGGCGGTATCTGCTGCAAAGATTAACCTTGACTTGGGGGGACCCTGCTCCCTGGGCGGCGAAGGAACTTGGACGCATGTCAATGCATCGACCAAACGTTGATGCCTGCGGGGAAATCGATTATTACCGGATTGAAAGGCCCTGTTGAGCGGCGGGCTGTCCGGAAGGACTCGGCGTTATTAACGCATGGGAGCGGAAAACGCGAAAGTCCGTTCACTTTCCCTTATCATAAGGCTGCCCCGCAGCTTTGGGGGCATAGTCTTTCCCGCTGAACGCCACCAGGGTTACCAGGGTGATCACATAGGGAAGGGCGTTGAAGAATTCAGAGGGCAGAAACCGGAGGCCTGAAATATTGACGGCGTTCACGGCCAGAGCGGAAGAAGCGCCGAAGAGGAAGGATGCGCCCAGTATGCCCAGGGGAAGCCAGCGGCCAAAGGAGACCGCCGCCAGGGCGATAAAGCCCTTGCCGTTAATGGTGGTTACCGTGTACTGGATGTCCTGGGTCAGGACTATGCAGCCCCCGGCCAGACCCGCCAGCGCGCCGGAGATAAGCACTGCAATGTAACGGATACGCAGGACATCCACCCCGGCGGCGGCGGCGGCTTGGGGATATTCGCCGCAGGCCCGGAGACGGAAGCCCCAGGGCCGCTTGTAGAGGATGAACCATACCGCAAGCAGGATGATAAGACTGAGCCAGGCGGTGGGATAGATGCCGGCGAAACCAGGGCGCATACCCATGTGGTAGTTCCGGGTACGGTCCATTTTAAAGAGAAGCTGGCAGAAGAATACGGTAATCCCGTTAGCCAAAAGGTTGATGCCCGTACCGGAGATAACCTGATCGGCCCGGAGGGTAATGGCGGCAAAGGCATGAATCAGGGAAAAAAGACAGCCCGCAAGAGAAGCCAGGAACAGAGCCAGGGGAATGGAAAAATCGGCGGAGCTTTCCAGGAATACCTGGGTAGTGGCGGCGGCCATAGCGCCAAAGGCCATAAGCCCCTCCAACGCTATGTTTACCACCCCCGCTTTCTCACAGATCATTCCCCCTGTGGCGGCGATAAGGATGGGGGCTACGATCATGGCTGTCGAAGGGAGCATATTCCACACAATCTGCAAAAATTCGTTCATTCCATTTCCCTCTCTTTCCGTATTTTCTCTTTGCGCTGCCAATCTACGATGATTCGTATCCCCGCCCGGAGGGATATGAACACTACCACCAGCCCTAATATGATGGAGGCGATCTCCTTGGGTATCTGCCGGGACTGCATCAGCGGCTGGGCGGACTTGAGCATACCAAAGAGGAGGCCCGAAAGGGCGGTCCCCCAGGCCGTGCTGTTTCCCACCAGGGCCACAGCTATGCCGTCAAAACCGTAGCCGTCCTGGACCGCCAGGACCCGTCCGGCGGGGAAGACCCCCAGGGAAACCGACGCCCCGGCCAGGCCGGCAAAGGCCCCGGAGATAGCCATAGAGGCGGTGATGGCGGCATTCACGTTGATCCCTCCATAGCGGGCGGCGTCCCTGTTGAGCCCTGTGGCCCGCAGGGAATAGCCGAACCGGGTCCTCCCCATGATGAACCAGTAGAAGACCACCGCCGCCAGGGTAAGGTAAAGGCCGTAGTTAAGCCGGGAACCATTGGTGAGGGAAGAAAGAACGGGGCTTGTGAGCCGGGCGGTTTGGGGAAAATCCGGGGTCCTGAAAGTATTGGTTCCGGGAATCATCAGGGTAAAAAACCGGGAGAGGTACAGGGCTATGTAGTTCATCATGATGGTGGCTACTACTTCGGACACGCTGAACCGGGCCTTGAGGAAACCCGCGATGCCGCCCCAAACCGCCCCCGCGGCGATACCGGCCAGCACTGCCAGAACCCAATGGAGAACCGGGACATGAGGCCCGTAAATAGCCACAAACTGGGCGGCGGTTAGGCCCGCGGCATACTGCCCTTCGGCGCCTATGTTGAAAAGCCCCGTCCGGGCGGCAAAACCCATAGAGAGGCCGCAGAGGATGAGGGGGATCGCGCTCACAAACCATTCCCCAACATAACGCATGTTGTGAGTCCCCCGGCGGAGGTCCCACCCTGAAACTACCTGGAATATGGCGGAATACATATTCCCGGGATTCCTGCCTACAAGGAGGATGAGGATCGTAGCAACCAGGAAACCCAGAAGTACCACCGCCGCGGAGAGGAGGGCGTTGGATCGGGTAAAAAACTCCAAAACCATACCCCGGACAGGGGGCCGTGATTTTTCAGTCATGGGTACCCCGTATAGAGGGGGCCGGAACGGGATCTTTCCAATCCGGAGAGGCAACCCCGCCCATCATGGCCCCTATGCGGCGTTCGGCTGCTTCTTCGGCGGGGACTATTCCCACGACGGAACCCCTGGAAATCGCCGCAATGCGGTCGCAGAGCCCCAGGATTTCGTCCAGTTCAAAAGAAATCAGGAGTACCGCCCGGCCTTTATCCCGCTCCGCCAGAATCCGCGTATGGATATACTCAATAGCCCCCACATCCAGCCCGCGGGTAGGCTGGGACACGATGAGCAGCTCCGGGGAAAGGCTTAGTTCCCGGGCTATGATGGCTTTTTGCTGGTTCCCGCCGGAAAGATCGCCGGTACGGGTCAGGGGGCCTTTTTCGGCCCGAATGTCAAACTGATCGATGAGGTTTTGTGCGAAAGGAGGCTTGCGGTACCCCTTGAGCATCAGGCTTTCATACAGATAAAAGTCCAGAACCAGGCCGTACCGCTGCCGGTCTTCGGGCACATAGGCGATCCCCATTTTGATGCGTTCGGCTATGCTTTTGCGGGTAATGTCCCTGCCTTT
This sequence comes from Treponema sp., assembly GCA_031275515.1. Taxonomy (GTDB): domain Bacteria; phylum Spirochaetota; class Spirochaetia; order Treponematales; family Breznakiellaceae; genus JAIRLK01. The sequence goes on from JAISOQ010000174.1 coordinate 3,274, forward strand.
GAACAGGATGCGGCCTGAGATGACCGGGAGGAGGCCGTAAATGGCGGCGGTCAGTTCCGCCTGCCCGTTGCCGTCCACCCCGGCTACGCCCACCACTTCTCCGGCGCGGACCTCCAGGGAAAGGCCGTTTACCGCCGGAAGCCCCCGTGAATCGGCAGCCTGGAGGTCCTCGATACGCAAAATAATCCCGCCGGGACGGGCGGGCTTCCGCTCAAGTTTGAAATTGATTGTCCGGCCTACCATCTTTTCCGCAAGTTCCATCTCCTCCGCGTCCTTCACGATTACCGTGTCTATGGTCCTGCCCCGGCGCAGTACCGTACACCGGTCAGCCGCCGCCTTAATTTCCTTTAATTTATGGGTGATGAAGATGATGGTCTTTCCCTCGGCCTTGAGGCGGTTAAAGATGAGGAGTAACTCGTCGATTTCCTGGGGAGTTAAAACCGCCGTGGGCTCATCAAAGATAAGAATATCCGCGTTCCGGTACAGTATCTTGAGGATTTCCACCCGCTGCTGCATACCTACGGTGATGTTTTCGATGCGGGCCCGGGGGTCCACTGCAAGGCCGTAGGCGGAGGAAAGCTCCGCCGTCTTCTTTTCCGCAGCGGCCATATCCAGGTTCCCGAACCGGTTCCGGCATTCAAGCCCCAGAACGATATTTTCCGCCACGGTAAAATTATGCACCAGCTTAAAGTGCTGGTGTACCATCCCTATCCCCAAAGCAATAGCGTCATTGGGGGTCTTGATGGCAGCCTCTTTCCCGCGTATCCTGATGACTCCTCCATCGGCTTCGTGAATACCGAAGAGGACGGACATAAGGGTGGATTTACCCGCCCCGTTTTCTCCCAGGAGGGCGTGGATTTCGCCCTCCCAAACCGTCAGATTCACATGATCGTTAGCCGCTATGCCGGGGAAAACCTTGGTGATGTCGATCATCTCAATGGCGGGCGTATTCACACAGGCTCCTGGCCTGGGAGAGGGCGATTTCAGGGCTTGCCGGCGTATAAGGGAACAACCGCCGGGCCCTTGCAATACAATTCCCTCCCCCTCAAACTCTTAGTCGTCCAGAGCCTTTAAATCCTGGGGGAAGCCGGGAAGTTTTTTAGCTTCCCCATTCGTGGCGGCGATGCGGATCTCGCCGGAGATGATTTGAGCCTTTATCTTTTCAAGTTCGTCAATAATATCTTTGGTAAGCGCGGAATTCGTGACGGAATACCCTACCCCGTCGGCTTTGGCGTCAAAGGTGATGATTTCCCCCTTAAAGGAGTTGTTCTTTACCGCGTTAAGACCGTAGAGCAGGCTGGTCTCCACCCGCTTGATCATAGAAGTGAGGACCGCCGATTCGGTATCGCTGTAACGGCCTTCCTCATACTGATCCGAGTCCACCCCTATGGCCCATACGTTCTTTCCCGCTTCGCGGTACTGTTTGGCCTGGGCTATGGCGCCGTTCCCGCTGGCCCCGGCGGCGGAATAAATGGCGTATACCCCGGAATCGTACCAGTTCATGGCCTGGGTTTTGGCAAGATCGGCTCGTCCCCAGTCATTCACGTAGTAGTCCACAATCCCGGCATCGGGGAATACCGACAGAATCCCCTGAACATAACCGACTTCAAACTTGGTGATCGTCCCGCTGGGAACGCCGCCTATAAACCCGAACCGGGGAGCAGTTATGCCGTCGGCCTTGGCCTTGAGTGCGGCTGCTACCCCTGCCAGGTAGGACCCTTCGTGTTCGGCGTATACCGCCTGCATGACATTGGGCAGGTTCACCCAATCCACATCAACGATTAGGTACTTCTGGTTCGGGCTGCCGCCGGCCACTTCCGTGAGGGCATCGGCAAAGGTAAAGCCGGTGGTTACAATCAGATCGTAGCCTTCGTCCGTGGCCTGTTTAAGATTGGGGACGTACATATCCTGGGTCTGGGCGGTTATCACATCGTAAAGGGTTCCCCGCTGCCGGGGGTTCTCCCAAGTATCGCCGTAAAATTCCAGTATGCCCCGCCATGCCGCGGCATTAAAAGATTTGTCGTCTATCCCGGTCGCATCGGTTAAAAGCCGCACCGTTATTCCTCCGCCTGTCCGGGTAACGGAAGCCCCGGGACCTGCGGAAGATGCAGGAGCCGGGGCAGGCTTGTTACAAGCCGCCAGGATTAACGCCGCTATAACGGCCCCTGTTAAAGCCGCGAATCTACAATTCCTTTTCATGATACTACTCCTTTCGATTTGTCAGAAATTTTGTTTTGATTAAAAGAAATCCACCCTCAGCATATCTGGTAGAGACAAAAAAATCAACCAATCCCCTCAAACAGGCCGGGAATTCTCAGTTTAGAAATTTTTTAGGCAAAAAACTGGAAATAACGGGCAGACCGGGTTTACCCCGATTATTGAGGCTTTTCCAAAGCATCAGCAGGTATCATCTCCTGGGGGAATTGAACCCCCGTTGTCGGGATGAAAACCCGATGTCCTAACCACTAGACGAAGGAGACAGGATAAAAAATACTATATTGAAAATTGCGGAACGTGTCAACCGGTTTTGGGCATTAAAAGATTAAAATTCGCTTACCGGATTTTTAGCTTATAGCGATAACGGGACATTCTCTGTATACTATCGCAAGAGGAAAGAATTTTTAGTGCAAGCGCTTAAACGGCTGTCCGAATCAGTCATGGGGAAGCTTCGTTCAGAAATCATTGACGCCGGAGGAAACGAGATCTTCGCCCTGGGTTATCTGAACGATGCCGGGGTCGTGGGTTCCGTCGAGGTTCTGGCCCGGGGAAACGAAGGGGCGGTTCTGGCCCTGAATTCCCGGCAGGAGGTTCCGGTCCGGGGGGAATCGCGGGACGGCGCGCCTTCTGTGGATGTCCTTATCCACAACCATCCCTCGGGCTTCCTGACCCCCAGCGATAATGATCTTGCCATAGCCGGCAGGGCGGCTGAAAGCGGGACCGGGTCTTTCATCATTAACAACGAAGTCACCCAGGTCTATGTGGTGGCCGAGCCTGTCCGCAGGCGGAAACGGAAAAACCTCGATCCCGATAAAATTTGCGCGGCCCTGGAAGAAGGAGGCGTCATTGCCCGGAGGCTTTCCGCCTTTGAGCCCCGTCCGTCCCAGATCGGCCTTATGCGGCTGGCCATCAAAGCCTTCAACGACGGCGCTCTGGCAGCCGCCGAGGCGGGGACCGGAGTGGGGAAGTCTTTTGCCTACCTCCTCCCCGCCATGACCTATGCCCTGGACAACGATGAGCGGGTTGTTATTTCCACCGCCACGATAAACTTGCAGCAGCAGCTTTACGAGAAGGACATCCCCCTGGTGGCTTCCGCCCTGGGCAGAACGGTTAAGTCGGTCCTGGTGAAAGGCCGGGGGAATTATCTCTGCCGGCGGCATCTGGAGGATGCCCTCAGGGAACCTGCCCTGGAGGAGGACGAGAACAACGCTGTCCAAACCATTGCCGAATGGGCGGAAACTACCAGCACCGGAAGCCGTTCGGACCTGTCCTTTCTTCCCTCCGACAGCGCCTGGTCCCGGGTGTGTTCAGAGGCGGATCTCTGCATGGGGATGCGCTGCCCCGAACGGGAACGGTGTTTCGTCTTTTCCCTCAGAAAGGAATGTGCCGACGCCCGTATCCTGGTGGTGAATCATCACCTGCTTTTCGCGGACCTGGCCGCCCGTAACCAGGGAGCGGGGTACGACAATACGGTGGTGCTGCCCCCTTACCGGCGCATCGTCATAGACGAGGCCCATACGATGGAGGGGGCGGCTACTTCCTTTTTTTCCCAGGAGTTCAGCCGTCCCGGCGTCTTCCGTCAACTCGGGCGGCTGTACCGCAAGCGCCGGGCCCGGCGGTCCGGCCTCCTGCTGCGTCTGGCGGGCCTGGCTGCGGGCGGCCAGGATGAGGACGTCTTTCTGGAAAAACCCCTGGACGCGATTCGGCGGATACGTGAGGCGGTGGAAGTTCTGGATGTGAACGCCCTGGAACTCTGCCGGGGAGAGGGAACTTTCCGGTTCACCCCCGCCCGGGAAGAGGCGGTTTCGGCGGTTCTGATCCCCCATTTGCTTGACTTGAGGCGGAATATCCTCACCCTGGCGGACCAGGTCCGGGACATTATCGAGAACCTTCAGGGCGATAATGCCGAAGACCCGGTCGTTTGGGAGATTAAGGCGGTAATACGCCGTCTTGAAACCATCGCCGGCGTCTGTTCTTCCCTGCTGGAATACCGGGAACGGCCCGGCGAGGTGATGTGGCTGGAGCGGCATATTGGCGCTTCGGGCAGCGACTGGGCAGGGTTTAACGTTACGCCTATAGACGTGGCGCCTTCCCTCAAGGACGCCTTGTTTGAACCGAATAAAACCGTGATTTGCGTGTCCGCGACCCTTACCGTCGCGGGGACCGGAGACGCTTTGGTTTACCCGGACTCCGCTCCGGCGGAGTTTTGGACTCCTGGAGGCTCCGAGGCCTCTTCGGATACGGAGAACATTCCCAGGGCTTTCGCCTACTGGAGCGGACGGTCCGGTTTCAGCCTGGTACAGGCCAGGGAAGCGCTTTTCGGCTGGTTTCCTTCGCCTTTTCCCTATTCCCGGTCCGTCCTTTTGGCAGTACCCCGGGACGCCCCCCTCCCGGAGGAGGCTGATTACCGCGCCTTTGTGGACAGGGCGGCGGCAGCCCTGGCGGAAACCGCCGGAGGTTCGGCCCTTATCCTCTTTACTTCTTACGAAGCCCTGCGGAGCGCCTATGCCCTTGCCCGGCCTGTCCTGGAAAAACAGGGAATACGCTGCCTGAAGCAGGGGGATGACGACCGGAGCCGCCTCTTGCAGAGCTTTCTTTCCGACGAGGCCAGCGTACTCTTCGCCACCGATTCCTTTTGGGAGGGCATTGACGCGCCGGGGGACACCCTGCGTCTGGTGATACTCTGCCGCCTGCCCTTCAAGGCCCCCAATGACCCGGTCTTTGAGGCCCGGTGCGAAGCCCTGGAAAGCCGCGGGGGCAATTCCTTTATGGAACTTTCCCTTCCCGAATCGGTGATGAAGTTCAAGCAGGGCTTTGGCCGGCTGATGCGCCGGTCCAGCGATCACGGCGTAGTGGCGGTCCTGGACGGGCGCATCCTTCGCAAGCGGTACGGCGTATACTTCCTCCGCTCCCTCCCCAAAACCCGCACCAGTTTCGAGGATTTCAGTACGGTACTGCGGCAGACGGA
>JAISOQ010000184.1 GCA_031275515.1 Treponema sp.
TTCTACGGATAAGTCCTTGACAATTCATCCTGATTACTTTATAAAGAAACCTGTGTTACTACTTGTAGCAGTATGCGAAAAAGCTAAAAGGGAGGTTTTATGGAAAGTCAGAGGATCCCCCAGGGTATAAAGGCCCTTGCGGAGGATTACCGGCGAATTCCGGTATCAAAGACCATTCCGGCCCTTAACCGGACGCCGGTGGACCTGTTCAGGGTACTCAAGAATATAAGCCGCCAGTGCTTCATCCTGGAGAGCCTTGAAGATTCCGGGCATTGGGGACGCTACACCTTCCTGGGTTACGACCCCAAGCTGGAGATAACCTGCGCCAACGGGGAACTCAGCATCAGGAACGGGACCTGCATCCGGCTTTCCGTGACGGATCCGGGAGAATACATCCGGCGGATTCTCGAAGAAAACCGGAGCCCCCAACTGCCGGATATGCCGCCTTTTACCGGGGGGCTTGTAGGGTACTTCTCCTACGACTATGTGAAGTACGGCGAGTCTGCGTTGAATCTGGACGCCCGGGACCAGGAAGGGTTTAAGGATGTGGATCTCATGCTTTTCGACAAGACAATCGCCTGGGACCGGCTGGAAGAAACCATTATCCTGATGGTAAACATCAAAACCGATGCCCTGGAGGAGAACTACAACCGGGCGCTGGCGGAATTGGACTCCATGGCCCGTTTGCTGGACTCCGGCCAGGCGGCGGAGATGAAACCCCTCAGGCTGCTTTCGCCCTTTCGCCGGCTTTTTACCGAAGAACAGTACTGCGCTATGGTGAGGAAGGCCCAGGACTACATCCGGGAGGGAGACATCTTCCAGGTGGTCCTGTCCAACCGGCTTGAAGCGGATATGGAGGGCAGCCTCTTTGATACATACCTGGCCCTTAGAGACATTAACCCGTCGCCCTATATGTTCTACTTTTCCAGTGACGATGAGGGCCGCGGTCCCTTCGAGATCGCCGGGGCTTCCCCTGAAACCCTGGTGAAACTCAGGGACGGAACCCTCTATACTTTTCCCCTGGCGGGTACCCGCAGGCGCGGAAAGACGCCCGGAGAGGATGAAGCCCTGGAACGGGAACTCCTCTCGGATCCCAAGGAACTTGCGGAACACAATATGCTCGTGGACCTGGGGCGGAACGATTTGGGAAAGGTGAGTGAGTTTGGTTCTGTGGAGGTGGAAAAATACCTTTCGATTGAGCGGTTTTCCCATGTGATGCACATTGGCTCTACCCTGCGGGGGAAGATCCGCCGGGAGAAAACCGCCCTGGACGCCGTTAACGCGGTACTCCCCGCAGGCACGCTGTCGGGAGCGCCCAAAATCCGCGCCTGCCAGATCATCAACGAGCTTGAGAACAACAAGCGGGGCATCTACGGCGGGGCTATCGGGTACATAGATTTTTCGGGCAACATGGATACCTGTATTGCCATCAGAATCGCCTTCAGGAAAAACGGCAAGGTCTTTGTCCGTTCCGGGGCTGGGATAGTGGCCGACAGCGTTCCGGAAAGCGAATACCGGGAATGTGAGAATAAGATGCAGGCGGTGATAAACGCCCTGACCGGAGGCGCTGAACAATGATTCTTCTTATAGACAACTATGACAGTTTTTCCTACAATCTCTATCAGCTTATCGGTTCGATAGATTCCCGGATCCGGGTGATACGCAACGACGAGTTTTCGGTGGAGGAGATCGATGCCCTTTTGCCGGACTGTATTGTCATCTCGCCGGGACCGGGAAAGCCTGCGGATGCAGGCGTCTGTGTGGAAGCGGTCCGGTATTTCGCGGGGAAAGTTCCCCTCCTGGGGGTATGCCTGGGACATCAGGCTATCTGCGAGGCCTTTGGCGCGGTGGTTACTTACGCCGGGACCCTGATGCACGGCAAGTCTTCGGCGGTTACGCTGGATACCGGGACGGCCTTGTTCGAGGGGCTGCCGCAGGTTATACAGGCCGGGCGTTACCACTCCCTGGCGGCGGCGGCGGACACTATCCCTCCAGCCCTGGTTGTTACCGCCCGCGCCGGGGACGGCGAAATCATGGCGGTACAGCATCGGGATTATCCGGTGTATGGAGTACAGTTTCATCCTGAATCCATTTTGACCCCTCTGGGGAAAGGGATACTGGAAAATTTTTTAAGGACCCGCAGGGAAATGTCATGACCCCAGGGGCAGGTTATTTCCCTGCGCATGTCGAACGGGAGTCCGCGGACCGGGGTTCGCTGCGATTAAAGCCCGGATTCTAAAACAGGTATAAGGAGTATGGTAATGGTAATTAAAGAAGCGATAGTACAAGCGGCAAAACGGGAAAATCTGAGCTACGAAATGGCCGAGGGCGTTATGGACGAAATCATGAGCGGGAAGGCCAGCGGCATCCAAATGGCAGCCTTCCTGACGGCTATGGCGGTGAAAGGCGAAACCATAGAGGAGATAACCGCTTCCGCCGCGGGTATGCGGAAGCACTGTATCCGTATCCTGCATGATATGGATGTCCTTGAAATCGTGGGCACCGGCGGGGACCGGTCCAACTCCTTTAACATTTCTACCACTTCGTCGATGGTGATTTCCGCCGCCGGGATTCCCGTGGCAAAACACGGCAACCGGGCGGCTTCCAGCAAGTCCGGAGCGGCGGACGTGCTGGAAGCGCTGGGGGTGAATATTATGGTTTCGCCTGAACGGAGTCTTTACCTCCTCAAAACCATAGGCCTCTGTTTTCTTTTTGCCCAGAACTACCACATTTCCATGAAGTATGTGGCCCCGGTTCGGAAGGAGCTGGGCATCCGAACCATCTTCAATATCCTGGGTCCCCTGGTCAATCCGGCGGGGGCGAATATGGAACTTCTGGGCGTCTACGATGCGGATCTTATTGAGCCCATGGCGCGGGTGCTTTCCAACCTGGGGGTAAAACGCGCCCTGGTGGTCTACGGCCAGGACAGCCTGGACGAGCTTTCCCTGAGCGCCCCCACTTCTGTCTGTGAAGTACGTGACGGCCAGTTTAACTCTTATGTGATCGAACCGGAACAGTTCGGATTTAAGCGCTGCAAAAAAGAAGACCTTTCCGGCGGTACGCCGGCGGATAACGCCGGGATAACCCGGGACATCCTTTCCGGCGCGCCGGGTCCCAAACGGGACGCGGTGATCCTCAACTCCGCCGCGGCTATTCATATTGCCCGGCCAGAGCTTTCCCTGGTGGACGCCATAGTCCTTGCCAGGGAGACCATTGACAGCGGCAAGGCATGGAAGCAGCTTGAACGGTTCATCCAACTGTCAAACGCCGAGTCAGTCGCCGAAGATGCGGCCTCAGGGGCGGTCCCGTGACCCCGGGCCGGAGCTCCCTGGAAGAAATAGCCGCCCATACCCGGCTGCGGGTCGCCAGGGCGAAGGAAGCGGCGCCTCTTGCCGCGCTCCGGGATCGCGCGCTGGCGGCGGCGGAGAATCTGGCGGCGTCCGTCAATGCTTTTGAGGCGGCCCTTGCCCAGCCGGGGCTGTCCTTCATTTGCGAGGTGAAGAAGGCGTCTCCTTCCCGGGGCATCATCGCCGAGTCCTTTCCTTATCTACAGATCGCCGGGGAATACGAGGCTGCGGGGGCGGCGGCGGTTTCGGTGCTTACCGAGCCTGAGTATTTTTTGGGCTGCGATCAATACCTCCGGGAGATAGCTTCCGCCGTAAAAATACCTGTACTGCGCAAAGATTTCACGGTGGATATTTATCAGATTTACGAATCGGCGCTCCTGGGGGCCAAAGCAGTATTACTGATCTGTGCCCTCCTGGGGCCTGACCTGTTGGCGGAATATTCAGGTCTTGCCGCCAGCCTTGGGCTTTCGGCGCTGGTGGAAGTCCACACCCCGGAGGAGGCGCGGATGGCTGTGGGCGTCGGGGCGCGGATCATCGGGATTAACAACCGGGACCTCCGTACTTTCCAGGTTGACCTGGGGACCACAGGCCGGATCCGGCGGTTTATCCCCGGGGAAACCCTGGTTGTGGCGGAAAGCGGCATACGCGGCCCCGAAGATATCCGGGTTTTACAGGAATACGGTATAGACGGCGTACTGATAGGCGAGTCTTTGATGCGGGCTGCGGACAAGAAGCGGTATTTGGAAGAATTGCGGGGAGCGGGGGATGCCTAAAATCAAAATCTGCGGCCTTTTCAGGCAAGAAGACATAAGCTATGTGAACGAAGCCCGTCCGGATTACGCGGGGTTTGTATTTGCGAAAAGCCGGCGGCAGGTAACGGCATCCCAGGCGGCGCGGCTTCGATCCGGGCTTGGAGAAGGCATAGTCCCGGTGGGGGTCTTCGTGAACGCCCCGGTTCAAGACATAGCCGCCCTTTATCGGGAAGGCGTCATTGCCGCCGTCCAGCTCCACGGCAGCGAGGACAAAGACTACATCCGGCGTCTCAAGGATGTATGCGAAGCGCCGGCGATCAAGGCGGTATCGGTGAGGAACCGGGAAGACCTTCTGCCCTGGGCGGCGGGATCGGGGGCGGATTTTCTTCTTTTGGATCACGGGGCAGGGGGAACCGGCGAGCGTTTCAACTGGCAGCTTGTATTGGGGGATAATCCTGCGGATGGAACCAGACCCGGAAGCGGTCAGGATACTGCCGGTTGTACCGCCGGTTGTACCGCCTTCAGCCTCCCTTACTTTATCGCCGGGGGCATTACGGTTCATAATATAACAGAAGCCTTATCATTGAAGCCTGACGGCCCAAAGCCCTATGGGATAGATGTTTCAAGCGGCGCGGAGACCGGCGGCGTAAAGGACAGGGACAAAATTCTGAAGCTGGTAGAATTGGTACGCCGGAATGGAGGATTAGCGGAGTGAACAAAAACGGCAGATTTGGCGATTACGGCGGACAGTACATTCCCGAAACATTGATGAACGAAATCATCAACCTTGAAAAGGAATACAACCGGTACAAGGCTGACCCGGCGTTTACGGCGGAACTGGAGGGACTTCTCAAAGATTATGCCGGACGGCCTTCGCTGTTATACTATGCGGAAAAGATGAGCGCCGATCTGGGCGGGGCCAGGATTTACCTTAAACGGGAAGACCTCAATCATACGGGGTCCCACAAGATCAACAACGTCCTGGGTCAGACCCTGTTGGCGAAAAAGATGGGGAAGACCCGGATCATTGCCGAGACCGGCGCGGGGCAGCACGGGGTCGCCGCCGCTACTGCCGCGGCGCTTCTGGGGCTGGAGTGCGAGATCTTCATGGGGAAAGAGGATACCGGGCGTCAGGCCCTGAACGTGTACCGGATGCGGCTCCTTGGGGCCAAAGTGAACGCCGTCACGTCCGGGACACAGACCTTGAAGGACGCGGTGAACGAGACTATGAGGGAATGGGTCAGCCGGGTTCACGATACCCACTATGTTCTGGGGTCGGTTATGGGGCCTCATCCTTTTCCTGCTATGGTCCGGGATTTTCAAAGCGTGATAAGCCGGGAGGCCCGGCGGCAGATCCTGGAGAAGGAAGGGAAGCTTCCGGCGGCGGTTCTTGCCTGTGTGGGAGGCGGGAGCAACGCAATGGGTATGTTCTACCACTTCATCCCCGACGGGGGGGTAAAGCTCATCGGCTGTGAGGCGGCGGGCCGGGGGCTGGACACGGATAAACACGCCGCCACCATTGCCAAAGGCAGCGTGGGGATCTTTCACGGTATGAAGTCCTATTTCTGCCAGAACGATGAAGGCCAGATCGCCCCGGTCTATTCGATTTCCGCAGGGCTGGACTATCCGGGCATAGGGCCGGAACATGCATGGCTCCACGATTCGGGCCGGGCGGAGTATGTGCCGGTCACCGATGAAGACGCGGTATGCGCCTTCGAGTATCTGGCCCGCGCCGAGGGGATCATTTGCGCCATAGAGAGCGCCCATGCAGCGGCTTATGCCCGCCGCCTGGCGCCTCAGCTTGGGAAAGACGAGAACATCATCATCTGCCTTTCTGGAAGAGGGGACAAGGATGTGGCCGCTATTGCGCGGTACCGGGGGAATGATATTCATGAGTAACATTGGAAAGGCGTTTGAAAAGGGAACGGCGTTTATCGGATTTGTGACCGGCGGGGACCCGGACCTGGAAACCAGCGCGGGCTTTGTCCTGGAAATGGTCCGCGCAGGGGCGGACCTGGTGGAAATCGGCATTCCCTTCTCGGATCCCATCGCCGAAGGTCCGGTCATCCAGGAGGCCAACATCCGCGCCCTGGCAGCCGGGACAACGACAGAAAAACTGTTCGCTATGGTAGAAAGCATCAGGAAGCAAACCGCCGTACCCCTGGTGTTCCTCACGTACCTTAACCCGGTGTTCCATTACGGGTACGACCGGTTCTTCCGCCGCTGTAGGGAAACCGGCGTGGACGGCATCATCATTCCTGACCTGCCCTTTGAGGAGCAGGATGAAGTACGGTCCGCCGCTTCACCCTGCGGGGTGGATCTTATTTCCCTCATCGCGCCTACTTCGCAGGAACGCTCCGCCGAAATCGCCCGGTCCGCCGCGGGGTTTCTCTACCTGGTGTCGTCTATGGGCGTCACCGGCATACGGGGCGATATAAATGCCGGTCTTGCCGGCATGATAGCCCGGGTCCGTTCTGCAGCAAAACTGCCGGTAGCAGTCGGCTTCGGTATACACACCCCCGCCCAGGCGGAGGAGATCGCCCGTATCGCCGACGGGGTCATCGTGGGGAGCGCCATTGTCAAGATTGCCGCGGAATACGGCAGGGAAGCCGGCCCGTACATCTACCGCTATGTGAAGGAGATGAA
>JAISOQ010000236.1 GCA_031275515.1 Treponema sp.
CCGATGGATACAATGAACCGTTTAGTTTTGAAAAAGATTTTGGTTTTTCTGGGTTTGCTGACGTTGCTGGCGGAGATTGGTTTTACCCAGCAGCGACTTTCAATACAGGTTATCGGCAAAATACCAGACCCTCAAAACGCCAAGCTCTATCAGCTCCAGCTGGGCGCTTTTAGAAACAGCTCTAATGCGGAAACGGTCTTTACCCGGCTTCTCCGGGCGGGGTTCAGCCCTGTTTACGAATCCTACCAGAACCTTACGCGGGTGCTGATCCGGCAGATCCCGGCGCAGGACGTAGCCCCCTATTTGGAGCGGATCAAACAGGCGGGTTTCCAGGAAGCCATAATCCGGGAGGACCGGGAGACCTGGGGAACCCTGGCCCTTTTCAGCGCCAAATGGGAGATCATCTCCCGGAACCGGGATTTCGTTTCGTTTGAATTCGACAAACACGGCAATTTTCTGGCCATAAAGAACGATGATGCCGGGGACCCGGCGGTTTATTTAGGCAAATACACAGTCAGGTCCTGGAACACCCTGGAACTGGAAGATTACGGGGTTATTACCCTTCAGGCCAGAATGAATAATGCCGTTAATTTTACCTTTGCCACAATGGAATCGGATATGCCGGTTACCTATCAGGCAAGGGAAAACAGAAGTTCCCTGGACAACTCCCGGCAGACCGATCTGCTCTGCCGGACCTGGCAGGCCGTAGCGGTAAACGGCCAGGATGCCCGGGAAATAGGCGGCGAACATCTGACGTTCTTCTCCAGGACCGGCGTCCTGTACGTTGTCTATCTGAACAGAAATCGTTCCGCCCTGGGGCAGTGGAAGTGGAAGGACAGCAGCCGCAGAGAATTCGTCTATTCCTGGGATAATGGGAAGACCTGGGGAACCGACAGGATACTTACCCTGACGGATACCCTCTGGAAAGACGAGTGGGCGTCGGATAAATACGATACGCCGCCTGTTTGGGAGTCTGCGGCTTATTGAAACAGGACCGGCGAAAGCGCAGGCCCTGATCCGTTCCTTTCATTCAAAGCTAAGGCCCATAACGCTGTCCACCGGCACGGAGAAGATGATGCCCACCGCCTCTGTGGTGATGCCGTAGGTGAGGCTGACCGCCTGCATGATGGCGGCTTTTTTCTCCCGGCTGGTCAGGATGATGATGATTTCCCGTTCTTCCTGAACCGAAACGCCGAAGAATTTGACCGGCCCCTGGTGGGTCAGGCCCCGGGCGCTTAACACCGTACCGCCGGTAGCCCCCGCTTCCCGGGCGAGGGTCATAAATTCATCGCTGTAGCCTTGATTTATAATTGAAATGATAAGATCGTGTTTTGTGTCGCTCATTTTTACCGCTCCTGTTTCCAGTGATAGTTTCTCATTCTTGTGAATACTCTCTTTAAAGACATTCAGAATGGGGTGGTTGATCCCCGAAAGGGGAATTGTAAAGGCTATGCCTGCGCCGGGGCTGTGGAAGCCGAGTTTTTTTCGGACTTCTTTGAGGAGGATCGGGATCATGACCTCCTGTTCAAGGCAGATGATTATCGCCTTGTCGCTGGCCCCTATCCCCAGCAGGTCAAGAATTTCGGAACTAGCGGTCCCCCGGCCTTTGCTGACAAAATGGAACCGGACGTTTTCCTCTTCAAAGACCGAGGAAATGACCTTGATTTTACCCCAGTCAACAATGGAAATCAACAGCTTCATTACCGGCAGTTTTTTTACTTCCTGCGTTAAAGGCATTTTTATATCTTCACTCATCGGAAGTTTCCTCCTCAAATTCGATAATGGCGCTGACATCTTCGGACGGGATAACTTCAATGGCCTGTTCAACCTGTTTTGCAGATGTCTTCATCCTGTTAGCGTAGATAAGCCCCATTAACTGGATAGTGACTAACGGCGCCATAGCAATCACGGCGACAATACCAAAAGCATCCTTCATCATATTACCCCCCACGCCGTCACAGACGCCCATAGCCAGGGGCAGCAGGAAAGTCGAAGTCATAGGCCCGGAACACACGCCGCCTGAGTCAAAGGCAATGCCGGTAAATATCCTGGGAACGAAAAAGGTCAGGCTCAGGGCCAGGGCATAGCCGGGAACCAGGATCCATAAGATGGGAATTCCCGCCAGGATACGGACCATAGTCAAACCCAGGGCCGCAGCCATGCCTATGGCGAGGCCCCGCTTCATGGCGCGTTGAGGGATAGTGCCGGCGGAAATATCTTCGACCTGCTTGATAAGGACGTGTACCGCCGGCTCCGCAGCCACAATGAAATAACCGATCAGCATCCCCAAAGGGACCAGAACCCACTTGAAGGGCGACTCCGCCAGTTGAACGCCTAAGAGATGCCCTACCGGAATAAAGCCCACATTGACGCCGGTTAAAAAAACCACCAGGCCGATAAAGGTATAAAGAAACCCTATGGCTATACGGCCAAGCTGATGCTTCTTGTAACGTCTGGACACGAATTGGAAAATGATAAAAAAGAAAATAATGGCCCCCAAAGCGCCAAATACTTCTTTAGAAAATTCGGGAAGCTCGAGGGCGAAACTTGTCACCACGTCCCGGGAGGTTTCTACCACGGGAACCGTATTGGATACAACTTCGGCCCCGCCGGGGTTGAAAAAAAGCCCCAACAGTATGACCGCCAGGATAGGCCCTATGCTGCACAGAGCCACCAGGCCGAAACTATCGTTCTGGGAATCCTTATCGCTGCGAAGGGCCGCCACGCCGACGCCCATAGCCAGGATAAAGGGAACCGTAATAGGCCCTGTGGTAACCCCCCCGGAATCGAAGGCCACTGGGATAAAGTCGGGGGGCGCAAAGAAAACCACGATGAACAGGAGGATATAAAAGATAACCAGCAAAATCGAAAGCTGAATACGAAAAAGGATACGGAGTATGGCGATAAGCAGGAAGATGCCTACCCCGACGGCAACGGTTAGAATCAGCGCCATAGAAGGAACGGAAGGGACTTGCCGGGCCAGAACCTGTAAATCCGGTTCAGCAATGGTGACGATAAACCCCATGATAAAACTGACAAACAGGGCAATAAACAGGTTAGGACTCTTGGTAAGTTGGATCCCGATGCCTTCTCCCATAGGCATCATCGCCATGTCGGCCCCCAGGGTGAAAAATCCCATGCCCAGGATCAACAACGCGGCGCCTGCCAGAAACATAAGAATGGTTCCCGCCGGCATTGGCACCAGCACCACACTGGTGATAAGTACAATAACCGTAATTGGAAGCACTGAAGAAAAGGCCTCCATGATTTTTTCTTTTAAAACTTTATTCATACACACACATCCGGGCAAAGATTTACTCGTATAACATAGGGGGTGTTACTCTTAGCCCTCTCTTAACGGAAAAAAAGTATAGCATAAACCTGAATCTTATGCCTAGGGGCCGCGTTGCCTCATTGAAAATGTTACC
>JAISOQ010000226.1 GCA_031275515.1 Treponema sp.
TTTTCCCTTTTAGCGCTGCCGACTACTGTTTGGTATGTTCTCTTCTGTTATCTTCCTATGTTCGGCGTCATCATAGCCTTTAAGGATTACCGGATCAGCGGCGGGTTTCTTAAAAGCATTGTTTCCAGCAAATGGGTGGGGCTCCAAAATTTTAAGTTCCTTTTCAGCGGCCCGGATATATGGATGATTATCCGCAATACCTTGGCGTATAACGCGGTGATGATTACCCTGGGAACCCTGCTTACCATAGCTCTGGCCCTGGTGGTCAGCGAACTGCACAACAAGAGAGCCGCCAAGGTGTACCAGACTATTCTCTTTTTTCCCTACTTTTTGTCTTGGGTAGTGGTTTCTACCCTAGTATGGGGGTTCCTCAGTTACGACATGGGCATGGTGAACAATATCCTTGCCGAATGGGAGCTCCCCACCCACCGCTGGTATATGGAACCGAAATTCTGGCCGGGGTTTCTGGTGTTTATGAGCCAGTGGAAGGGCGTGGGCTATGGCATGATAGTTTACCTGGCGGCTATTACCGCCCAGGATAAGTCTATCTACGAGGCGGCAATAATAGACGGGGCCACCAAATGGCAGCAGATATGGCGGATCACCCTGCCGCTGATGAAAACCATCATAGTCCTTATGTTTATCATGTCCGCCGGGCATATCTTCTATTCCGACTTCGGCCTGTTCTACCAGATTCCCCGGGATTCCAATTCCCTCTATACAACGGTAACCACCCTGGATGTGTTTGTGTATAAGCAGCTCAAAAGTTCTACCACCGGCATGGCTGCGGCGGCGGCGTTTTTGCAGGCCGTTACCGCCTGTCTTATGACCCTGCTGGTAAACTTTATCGTCAAAAAGGTCGATGAAGAATCGGCCATGATTTAAGGGAGGAAACACGATGGCTTTACAAGGAAAACTAAAGCACGATGCCCTGCGTTTTACCCGGATAAGCCCGGTAACGAATGTGGTATTCAACGTTATTGTGATCATATTGGCCCTGATCTGTATTGTTCCCATGCTTCTGGTGGTCTCCATCTCTTTTTCCTCCGAGGACGCCCTGCAAGAGTATGGGTACCGCCTGCTTCCCAAGGTTTTTTCCCTGGAGGGGTACAGTTACCTCTTTAAACAGCGGTCCACCATTCTTTCCGCCCTGGGGATGTCCGTACTGGTAACCGGAGCGGGTACGGCTCTTGGGGTGGTGCTCAATTCCCTTTTGGGCTATGTGCTGTCCCGGCGGGAATACAGGCTGCAAAAGTTCTTTGTGTGGTTTGTCTTTATTCCCATGATATTCAACGGCGGCCTGGTCTCAAGCTACTTTATCGTCGCCCAGTTTTTACACATGAAGGACACGATATGGGTATTGATAGTGCCTTTGGCGGTTTCGTCCTACAATGTGATTCTGTGTAAAACCTTTTTTCGGGCAACCATCCCCGATTCCCTCATCGAATCGGCCAAAATGGACGGAGCAAGCCAGCTGACGATCTTTTTCAAGATTGTCTTCCCCCTGTCCCTGCCGGTGCTGGCGACTATCGCTCTTTTTCTCAGCTTTGCCTACTGGAACGACTGGTTTACTTCCATGCTGTACATCGACAATCCGTCTCTTTTTACGCTTCAGGCGTATCTCAACCGCCTTTTGGCGGACATTAATTTCCTGGCCCAGAACGCCGCCCTGCTCGGCGTCTCCCAGGCCCAGCTTCTGGCAAGTATGCCCAAAGAAGCCGCGCGGATGGCGATTGTGGTGGTTGCCGTACTGCCCATTGCCTGCGCATATCCTTTTTTCCAGCGTTACTTCGTTTCCGGCCTTACGGTCGGGGCGGTAAAAGGTTGATTATAGAGGCTGGCCCAAAACTAAGTGACTGTTTGCCGATGGCGTTTATCAACGTGCATGGTTTTGGGGCAGACTCTATAATGAATATATAGGGAGACGGCTTTACCCCCTAATCTCCCTAAGGAGGAAATGTATGAAGAAGTTGTTTTTTTGTGTGGCCGCAGCCGCGCTTGTTCTTTGCGGATGCGGCAAGGACGGCGGGTCATCCGGCGTACCGGTCCTCATCTGGTGGCAGATAGGTTCCGCCCAGGGCGGGATTGCTCAGGACATCAAGGTGATCAGCGACTATACTCAGGAAAAGATAGGGGTCCGCCTTGACATCAAGCAGGCCGGATGGGGAGACGCTGCCCAGCGGTTCACCACGATGATAAACGCCGGGGAGTATTACGATATTCTCTTTGCCGATCTGACTTCCTATAACCGGTATGTGGCGTTAGGGGCTTTCGCGGACCTGACGGACGTTCTGCCGGAGCAGGCCCCCAAATTATGGGACTATATTCCCGGGGTATTATGGGACGGGGTCAAAATAAAGGGGCGCATATATTCCGTGCCGACCTACAAAGATTCCTCAAAGACCCTCTATCATTTTTGGGATCACGCGGTGGTAGAAAAATATGGCCTGGATATTAGCGATACCTCCTGGGCCGGTCTTGACAAGGCGTTACGGACCGTCAAGGCGGGGGAAGGGGAGCGGTATTACCCCCTCATCATGGCCCGGAGTACCAATAATTTCATCTTTGACCGCTACGATTCACTGGCGGCGGATCTCCAGCCTATGGGAGTGCGCCTGGACGACGGAGAACGCCGGGTGATCAACACCCTCGAACAGCCGGACGTTCAGGAAGCCTTTAGGTACCTTCACTCATGGTACGAGGCGGGGCTTATCAACCCCGACGCCAATATGATAGACGAAACGCCCAAATACCGGCCCTTTTTTATGGCCCAGGCTTGGCCGGCAGTGGCGGCTTCTTACGCCACATCCGCGGAAATCGCCCAATACGATGCGGTCCGGTTCTTTGGCCCTTCGTATTCGACAGATTCCATCCAAGGGTCCATGAACGCCATTAATGCGAATTCCAAATACCGGAACGAGGCGGTAAAGCTGCTGGAACTGGTGAATACCGACAAGAAGCTGCGGGATATGCTGGGATATGGAATAGAAGGCAAGCATTTTACCTATGTGAACGGAGGAACGGCGGTACACCGGGACCGGACTGATTGGCCGCTGATAAATTACCAGGTAGGGAGCTTCTTTATCGAAACGCCGGAAGATACCGTGCCTCCCGGCTATTGGGAAGAAGTACAGAGCCTGAACGAACAGGCAGCGCCTTCGGTCATGCTGGGCTTTATGATGGACCTGGAACCGGTTCGGAATGAGGTAATCAACTGCCGCAGTGTGTGGCTTAAATATTTCAACGATCTTAATACCGGGGCTTCGGACCCCGTAACGGCCCTGCCCCAGGTTATGGGGGAGCTGAAAAACGCCGGATTTAACAAGGTCCTCGCCGAAGCGCAGCGGCAGGTGGACGAATACTTTCGGAACTAGGAGGAACAATGCCCGCATGGCTGGATGACGCTGTTTTTTACGAAATTTATCCCCAATCGTTTTACGATACCAATGGGGACGGCATTGGGGATATTCCGGGGATCATACAGAAGCTGGACTATATCCAGGGCCTGGGGTGTAACGCCCTGTGGATTAACCCCTGTTTTGATTCGCCCTTTAAGGACGCAGGGTATGATGTCCGGGATTATAAACTGACAGCCCCCCGGTACGGAACGAATGAGGATCTTGCGGAGCTGTTTTCCAAAGCCCATGCAAAGGGAATCCGGGTTCTTCTGGACCTGGTTCCCGGGCATACCTCGGAGGAACATCCCTGGTTCAGGAAAAGCAGGGAACCCCGGCCCAATGAATACTGGAACCGGTATATCTGGACCGACCGGTGGGGGACCTGGGCAAGCGGCCTTAAAACGATCCTGGGGGAAGCGGACCGGAACGCTTCGTATATCGTCAACTTTTTTAAGAGCCAGCCGGCCTTGAATTACGGCTTTTTTAAGCCCGATCAGGTATGGCAGCTTCCTATGGATCATCCCGACTGCATTGCCACCAGGGAGGCCCTAAAAGACGTGATGCGCTTCTGGCTGGACCAGGGCTGCGACGGATTCCGGGTGGATATGGCCTCCTCCCTGGTCAAGTTTGACGACCCGGAAAACAGCGGAACCGCCGCAGTCTGGCGGAATATCCGGGCTATGCTGGACGCCGAATATCCCGAGGCGGCAATCATTGCCGAGTGGAGCCACCCCCGCCGGGCCATAGGCGCGGGGTTTCATGCGGACTTCATGCTGGCCTTTACGGATAATTCGGGATATCAAAGCCTGTTCCGTGATTATGTCATGGACCCGGAAAACCGCATTGCCGGCGGGGATACGAGCTTCTTCAAGAAGGACGGAAAGGGAGACATACGCCGCTTTCTGGACGAATATCTGCCCCACTATGAAGCGGTCAAAGATACCGGATATATCAGCCTCGTTACGGGGAATCATGACCTCCCCCGGATGTCGCTGAATTTTTCTCCCAGGGAGCTTGCCATTGCCTATGCCTTTATCTTCACTATGCCGGGAATCCCTTTCCTGTACTACGGCGATGAAATTGGTATGCGGTACCTGAACCTCCTGTCGAAAGAGGGGGGGTATCACCGGACGGGTTCCCGGACTCCTATGCAATGGAAAAACGGCGGGAACAAGGGCTTTTCCTCCGCTCCGGAGGAAAAACTCTATCTGCCGGTGGATCCGTCGCCGGAGGCTCCCACGGTGGAAGACCAGGAAAAGGATCCCGCTTCTCTCTTGAATACCGTAAAGGAACTGCTGGCCCTGCGCCGTTCCGAAAAGGACCTGGGTTCAAAGCCGAATCTTGAAATCCTGTATGCGGAACCGGGAAAACTGCCGTTGATCTATAGGCGGGGTTCCCTGGCGATAGGAGTAAATCCCGGCGAAAAGCCGGCTGAGGCTGCCGTGAAAAGCGCGGCAGGAGAACTAATATACGCCTTGACCGGCGGACAGACGGAACCCTGCACACTGGAGCGCGGCGTCTGCCGTATGGCAGGACAAAGTTTTGTAATATGGAGGCTTTTCCAGAACTGACGTTTTGGGACAGCAACTATAGAGAACTAAGGAAGGACTGAATGCTTATCCCTAAAATTGAAAGCCGCATTGAACAACGTCTGGCGTTTCTTGAACGGAACGCCTACCGGAAACTGACAACCCTTGATTTTGAAGTCTTTGAAACCCCCGAGACTTTCCGCACCCCCCCGGAACAAGGAGACTGGCGGAAAATAGGAAGCCCCGCTCCCTGGGGAAAACCCTGGCATTGCGCATGGTTCCGTTCGGTCTTTCAGGCGCCCAAAATCAGCGCGCCCCTTTTCCTGAGCGTATTACCCAACGCCGATTCCCTTGTCTTCCTGGACGATAAACCCTTTGGCGCGTTTAACCTTTTTCATAAAAAGCTGAGGATACCCGCGGACGGCGCTGAACATACCCTGTATGTAGAATCCTATGCCGGACATCCCCACGGAGGCTGCGGCCCCTTTGAAGGGACCTCCATTGTCGTTACCATAGGCAAAACTCTGCCGGACTTTCCCAACACCTTTGAAGGCGGCTGCCTTTTGGAGCGTTCTGAACCGGTATATTCCCTGTATTACGATGTGCGGGTCCTGTTTGAATTAACCAAAGAACTTGACGTTCACAGCCTCCGTAAAGCCCGGATATTGAAGGGCCTCTATGACGCCCTGATGGACATTCATTTTGCCTCCTCCGGGGCGGAACTGGAGCGGGAGGCCGCCGGGGCGAAGAAAAAGATCGCCCCCCTTCTTGAGGCAAAAAACGGCGACACCACGCCGGAGGTACACCTCATCGGACACGCCCATATCGATCACGCCTGGCTTTGGCATATCGGCGAGACCAAACGTAAAGCGGCCCGTACTTTTATCAATATGGTCCGGTTTATTAAAGAGTACCCTGAATTTGTGTTTATCCAGACCCAGCCCTGCCAGCTTGAGATCGTCAAGAACGAATATCCCGACATATTTGCCGCGGTAAAAGAAGCCTGCCAATCCGGTAATTGGGAACCAAACGGCGGTATGTGGGTAGAGGCGGATTGTAATATTCCTTCGGGAGAATCCCTGATCCGGCAATTCCTGGTGGGAAAGCAGGTGAATAAGGAATTGCTTGGCTGCGAGGCGGATACCCTCTGGCTGCCCGATGTGTTTGGATATGCCGCCGCGCTTCCGCAGATTTTAAAAGGCTGCCGCATCAAGTATTTTGTTACCAGCAAGATTAACTGGAACGATACCACCCGGTTCCCCTACGATACCTTTATTTGGCGGGGCATAGACGGTACGGGGATCTACGCCCATTTCATCTCCGCCCGCTTGCAGGGCTATAACGGACGGGTAAATCCCGAAGGGCTTGGGGAAATCTGGAAAGAGGTGCAGCATAAAGAGATACAAGAGGGAACGGTAAAATCCATCGGCGAAGGGGACGGCGGAGGCGGGACGCTGCGTGCGGACATTGAAATGGCGCGGCGATTAGGGAATCTGGAAGGAGCGCCCAAAGCCGCATGGAAGAAGGTAAGCGCCGCCCTGGACCGTATTTTTACAGAAGCGGAGGAATTGCCCGAATGGAGGGGAGAACTCTACCTCGAACTCCACCGGGGAACCTATACAACCCAGGCCCGTACCAAACAGAACAACCGCCGGCTTGAATTCGCCCTGCGGAACATGGAATTTCTGGCGGCTATTGCGGCCATAGAAGGGACCGGGGAGTATCCCCGGGAATTCCTGCTTTCAAGCTGGAAAACGGTCCTGACCAACCAATTCCACGATATTATTCCCGGCTCGTCCATCGGGCGGGTCTATGAAGAAGCGGAAGCGGATTCAGCGCGGATCCTTTTGGCGCTGGAAGAAAAGAGCGCCGGCATACGCCGGGGGCTGCTTGCCGGTTGCGGCGGCGTAGTGGTGGTAAACGATCTTTCCTGGGAGCGCGCCGGCCCGGTAACGGTTCCATCCGCCCGGATTGGCGAAGGGGCTTTAGTAGTATCCGCAGACGGAACCGAATATCCCCTGCAACGATATACGGACCTTGACGGAACGGAGCAGGCCGTATTTGCCCCGGCGCTGCCCTCTCTGGGCTGGGAGTGTTTCAAGGTAAAGCCTGGGGCCCCAAGCGAAAAGGCATCGCCCTTTGCATACCGGGAAAACTCCCTTGAAACGCCCTTCTACCGCATCGTGTTTGATGAGGTGGGACGGATTACGAGTATGGTTGACCGGAAGCAAGGCCGGGAGCTGGTTGAAGAAGGGGGCTTTTTCAACGCCCTGATCTCTGCGGAAGATGTGCCGGTCTTCTGGGACGCCTGGGACATTGATGCGGACTGGACGCGGCATATTGTGCAGGAGACGCGCCTTGAGTCCACGGAGATCGCCGCCTGCGGGCCGGTATGTTTCCGCATCCGCAGAACCTATCGTATCGGGGCCGGTTCTGTTTTGGTACAGGACATGGTATGTTATGCGGGAAACCCCCGGATTGATTTTGAGACTATCGTGGACTGGAAGGAACGGCGGCGGCTCTTAAAAGCGGAGTTTGATACGGCGATTGATGCGACCCAGGTCCGCTGTGAAGTACAGTACGGGCATCTTTTCCGTAATACCCATAAAAACCTGCCCCAGGATCGGGCGAAATTTGAAATGTGCGCCCACAAGTGGATTTCCCTGGAGGAGGCGGAAGGGGGTATCGCCCTGCTGAATGACTGTAAGTACGGACACGACGTTACCGGGGGCGTCATGCGGCTTTCGCTGCTGCGCTCTCCCATAGCGCCGGATCTGGAAGCGGATCAGGGGAGACATCGGTTTACCTACGGAATACTGCCCTTCGCCGGTTCCTTTGAAACCGCCGGCGTGGTGCGTTCCGCCTACGAATTGAACATTCGCCCTGAGGTGGACTGCGCTCCATCTGAGGGGGCCGGGAAAAGCATACGCCGATCCTTCTGTTCGGTTGCCGGTGAGTCGGTGATCATCGAGGCGGTGAAAGTCCCTGAAGAGGCCGATGAGAATGGGAAAACCCTGACGCTCAGGCTGTACGAAAGTTTGGGCGGGCGGACGCATACAACCCTCCGGTTCAGCCGCGGGATCAGCGCCCTCTATGAGACGGATATGCTGGAAGATAATGGGAAAGAAATCCCCTTTGCCGG